>NZ_JBIAXC010000042.1:0-89741 GCF_042896295.1 Kitasatospora sp. NPDC001309
GCCGCTCGTGATCCGACAACACCAGCTCGGCCAGCCTCGGCCCAGGACGTCCCATGCACTGACCAACGACGGATCAAGGACTCAGGACACTAGTGGACCCTCGACACCGGCGTGCTGCGGACGTACGCCTGACACCCCGCCCGGCGGGCCCGTAAGTTTCCTCTCGTCAGTTCGTACGAACAGCAGAGGAATTCGCCATGGCCACCTTCGTCCTCGTCCCCGGCGTCCTGCACGGCGGCTGGTGGTACCGGCCGTTGACCGGGCGGCTGCGGGCGGCCGGGCACGAGGTGTACCCGGTGACGCTGAGCGGGGTGAGCGAGCGCGGGCACCTGAACAACGGGGCGATCAACCTGGACACCCACGTCCAGGACGTGCTGGGCCTGCTGGAGGCGGAGCAGGTCACCGACGCCGTGCTGGTCGGGCACAGCTACGGCGGCATGGTGATCTCGGCGGTCGCCGACCGGGCGCCGGAGCGGGTGGCCGCGCTGGTGCACGCCGACGCCTTCGTCCCGCGCGACGGCGAGTCGGCCCACGCGATCGTCGACGACCTCTGGAAGCAGCGGTACCTGGCCGGCGCCGCCGCCGGGAACGGGCACACCATGGTGGGGCTCCACCCGGCCCTCGACCCGCGCGCGACCGTCCACCCGATGGGGACCCTGCTCCAGCCGGTGCGCCTCACCGGGGCGGTGGACGGGATCGCCCGCCGCGTCTACATCCACGCCGAGCGCTTCGAGGGCACCCCGTTCCTGGAGACCTACGAGCGCCTGCGCGACGACCCGACCTGGGCGGTGCACGCCCTCCCGGTCGGCCACGACCTGGTCCGGGAGGCGCCGGAGGAGTTCCTCAAGATCATGCTCGCCGCGGCGGAGTAGCCGGGCCGCGGGGGGCGCGGCGCGATGCGGTCGCGCCACGCCCCCGTCCGACCACTACGCGATGCGGTCGAGGACGATCGGGTTCGGGGTGAACGCCGTACCCGCCGGGGAGACCCCGATGCCGCCGGCCAGCGCCTCGATGGCGTACTCGTAGCGCTCCGGGGTGTCGGTGTGCAGGGTCAGCAGCGGCTGGCCTGCCACCACGGTGTCACCAGGCTTGGCGTGCATCTCGACGCCGGCGCCGGCCTGCACCGGGTCCTCCTTGCGGGCGCGGCCGGCGCCCAGGCGCCAGGCGCAGACGCCGATCGCGTAGGCGTCCAGCTCGGTGAGCACGCCGGAGGCGGGCGCCGGGATGACGTGCTGCTCGCGGGCGACCGGGAGCGGGGCGTCGACGTCGCCGCCCTGGGCGGCGATCATGCGGCGCCAGTGGTCCATCGCGGAGCCGTCCCGCAGCGCGTCGGCCGGGTCCTTGCCGTGCACGCCGGCGGCGGCGAGCATCTCGCGGGCCAGGGCGAGGGTCAGCTCGACGACGTCGGCGGGACCACCGCCGGCCAGCACCTCGATCGACTCGCGGACCTCCAGCGCGTTGCCCGCGGTGAGGCCGAGCGGGGTGGACATGTCGGTGAGCAGGGCGACGGTGTTGACCCCGGCGGTGGTGCCCAGGCCGACCATGGTGCGGGCGAGTTCGCGGGCGTCGTCCAGGTTCTTCATGAAGGCGCCGGAGCCGACCTTGACGTCCAGCACGAGCGCGCCGGTGCCCTCGGCGATCTTCTTCGACATGATCGAGGAGGCGATCAGCGGGATGGCCTCGACGGTGCCGGTGACGTCGCGCAGCGCGTACAGCTTCTTGTCGGCGGGCGCGAGACCGTCGCCGGCCGCGCAGATGACCGCGCCGGCGTCGCGCAGCACGTCCATCATCTCGTCGTTGGAGAGCAGGGCGCGCCAGCCGGGGATGGACTCCAGCTTGTCCAGGGTGCCGCCGGTGTGGCCGAGGCCGCGGCCGGACAGCTGCGGGACGGCGGCACCGCAGGCGGCGACCAGCGGGGCGAGCGGGAGGGTGATCTTGTCGCCGACGCCGCCGGTGGAGTGCTTGTCGCTGGTGGGCAGCGGCAGCGAGGAGAAGTCCATCCGGACGCCGGAGCGGATCATGGCCTCGGTCCAGCGGCTGATCTCGTGCGGCTTCATGCCGTTCAGCAGGATCGCCATGGCCAGCGCGGACATCTGCTCGTCGGCGACCTCGCCACGGGTGTAGGCGTCGATGACCCAGTCGATCTGAGCGTCGCTCAGCTCTCCGCGGTCGCGCTTGGTCCTGATGACGGAGATGGCGTCCATGCGTGCTCCAAGAGGGGTTTCAGATGCGTCGTGCACATGCGTCGTGCACATGCGTCGAGAAGATGCGTGGAAAGCGAAGAGTGCCGCGAGATGACCGGGTTCCGACCCACTCGCGACACTCTACGCGCGTAACAATTGCCGAGGCTAGAGCCGCTCCGGACCGAACGCGTCGGGCAGGACCTCGCTCATCGGCTTCACGCCGGAGGCCAGGTCGACCAGCAGTTCCGGCCCGCCGTGCTCGTACAGCAGCTGGCGGCAGCGCCCGCACGGCATCAGCAGTTCGCCCGCGCCGTCGACGCAGGTGAAGGCGACCAGCCGGCCGCCGCCGGAGGCGTGCAGCGCGGACACCAGCCCGCACTCGGCGCACAGCGCGAGCCCGTACGAGGCGTTCTCCACGTTGCAGCCGCTGACCAGCCGACCGTCGTCGACCAGCGCCGCCGCGCCGACCGGGAACTTGCTGTACGGGGCGTACGCGCGGCCCATGGCCTCGCGCGCCGCCTCGCGCAGCCGCTCCCAGTCGACCGCGGGGGCCGTCACTTGCCCTGGCCCTTGCGGTAGACCTGACCGTCGGCCTTGGGCATCCGCAGACGCTGCGAGGCCAGCGAGAGCACCACCAGGGTGATCAGGTACGGCGTGGCGACGATCAGCGGACGCTGCACCTCGTCGGTCAGCGCGTACCAGGCGCCCAGGCCGCCGGCCACCACGAAGGAGACCACGGTCGCGGTGAACTTGCGGCGGTACAGCTGCCACAGGGCGAACAGCGCCATCGCGATCGCGACGACCAGGATCAGCACGTGCACCGACTCCGGGTCGCGCAGCTGGAGGCTGTCGGTGAAGCCGAACAGGCCGGCGCCGATGGCGAGGCCGCCGGGCATCCAGTTGCCGAAGATCATCGCCGCGAGGCCGATGAAGCCGCGGCCCAGGGTCTGGCCGTCCTTGTAGAAGTGCGCGGCGACCAGCGAGAGGTACGCGCCGCCGAGGCCCGCGAAGGCGCCCGAGGCGATGACCGCCAGGTACTTGTACTTGTAGACGTTGACGCCCAGCGACTCGGCGGCCGTCGGGTTCTCACCGCAGGAGCGCAGCCGCAGGCCGAACACCGTGCGCCAGAGCAGGAAGTAGCTGGCCACGATCAGCACGGCCGCCAGCACCACGACCACCGAGAGGTTGGTGACCAGGCCGCCGAGCACGCCGGCGACGTCGGAGACCAGGAACCAGTGGTGGTTCTCGATGCTCTTCAGGCCGGAGGACAGCCCCGGGACGGTGATGTACGGCAGCGGGTCCGCCGGCGGGGACTGGTTCGCCCCGGCACCGGCCGAGATGTAGTCCTTGTAGTAGATCCGGTTGACGTACGCGCAGATGCCGGGGATCAGCAGGTTGATGCCGACGCCGGAGACGATGTGGTCGACGCCGAAGGTGACCGTGATGACCGCGTGCAGCAGACCGCCGAGCGCACCGCCGAGCATGCCGGCCAGCAGGCCGACCCACGGGTTGACCAGGTAGCCGGCCCAGGCGCCGCAGAAGGTGCCGGCGACCATCATGCCTTCGAGGCCGATGTTGACCACACCGGCCCGCTCGGACCAGAGACCGCCCAGACCGGCCATGCCGATCGGCACGGCGGAGCCGAGCGCCGCGGCGACCTGACCGGAGGAGGTCAGCGAGTGGTTGCCGGTGGCCATGCCCACGGCGGCGAAGAGGACCAGGGCGCCCGCGATCAGCAGGAGCACCACGGGCCAGGACAGCTTGCGCTTCTTCGCGGGCGCGCCCGGCGCCTTCGGACGAGCGGCAGTCGCCGTGCTCACGCGGACACCTCCTTCTTCTCAGTGGCCGCGAGCTGGGCGGCGAGCTGGGCGCCGACCTTCTGCTGCTGGCGCTTCAAGCCGTAGCGGCGCACCAGCTCGTACGCGACGACGACGCAGATGACGATGGTGCCCTTCATGACGTCGACGATCTCGAAGGGGAACCCGCCCTTGAGCGGCAGCTGCGAGCCGGTGGCGTCCAGGAAGGCGAAGAGCAGGGCCGCGAAGGCGATGCCGATCGGGCTGTTCCGGCCGAGCAGGGCGATCGAGATGCCCAGGAAGCCGAGGCCGGGCTGGAAGCTCTGGCCGTAGTAGTACGAGTTCTGCAGGAGTTCGGGCAGGCCGATCAGACCGGCGATGGCGCCCGAGACCACCATCGAGATGACCACCATGCGCTTGACGTTCACGCCGGACGCGGTCGCGGCGGACTCCGAGCGGCCGGTGGCGCGCAGGTCGAAGCCGAAACGGGTGCGGCTCAGGGTGAACTGGAAGACCACACCGACCAGGGCGGCGATGAAGATGAAGCCCCAGAGGTCCCCGCCGGCGGTGGGGATGGTGAAGAAGTGGCTGGACTGCGAGACCGGGTCGGTCTGGATCGAGTTGCTGGTGCCGCTGACCTTCGGGGCGAAGATGCCGGGCACGAGCAGCAGACCGACGATCGCGAGCGAGATCGAGTTCAGCATGATGGTCGAGATGACCTCGCTGACGCCGCGGTAGACCTTGAGCAGACCGGCGATGCTCGCGTACAGACCGCCGACCAGCATCGCGGTGACCAGCAGCAGCGGGATCTGGATGATCGCCGGCAGGTCGACCTGGGCGCCGACGAAGGCCGCGAACAGCGCGGCGACCTTGTACTGGCCCTCGACACCGATGTTGAACAGGTTCATCCGGAACCCGAACGCGGCGGCCGCGGCGGCCAGGTAGTAGGTGGTGGTCCGGTTGAGGATGCTCACCTGGCCGTCCGACTTGGTGGCGTACGTGATCATCACGTTCCACGCGTCGAACGGGTTCTTGCCCGAGGTCGCCAGCAGCACGGAACAGATCGCGACGGAGAGCACGACCGCGAGCACCGGCGCCGCCAGTGCGAGCACGATCCGCTCACCGCTGATCCGCTGCGCCAGGCTGCGCTTGGCGGCGGGGTTGGGACTGGTCATGGGTTACTCCCCCGCCTGCGGGTCGTCGGCGGTGTCGGTGTGCGGGTGCTCGGCCGCGGCCTCGGTGCCCTCGGCGGCGACGGCCTGGGCCTCGGCGACGGCCTCCGGCTCGGACTCGATGTGGCCGGCGGCGGCACCGGTCATCGCGGTGCCGAGGTCCTCGGCGGTGACGGTGGCCGGGTCGGCGTCGGCGACCAGGCGGCCGCGGTAGATGACCCGGATGGTGTCGGAGAGGCCGATCAGCTCGTCCAGGTCCGCCGAGATCAGCAGGACGGCCAGGCCCTCCCGCTGGGCGACCCGGATGTGCTCCCAGATCTGCGCCTGCGCACCGACGTCCACACCGCGGGTGGGGTGGGCGGCGATCAGCAGCTTCGGCTGGTGGCTCATCTCGCGGCCGATGATCAGCTTCTGCTGGTTGCCGCCGGAGAGCGAGGCCGCGGTGACCTCGATGCCGGGGGTACGGACGTCGTACTCCCGGACGATCCGCGCGGTGTCCTCGCGGGCGGCGGCCGGCTTGAGCAGCACACCGCTGGAGTTGGGCGCCTCGGTGACGTGGCCGAGGATCCGGTTCTCCCAGAGCGGGGCCTCCAGCAGCAGGCCGTGCTTGTGGCGGTCCTCGGGGATGTAGCCGATGCCGGCCTCGCGGCGGGCCCGGGTCTGGGTGCCGGAGAGGTCCTTGCCGTCCAGGGTGACGGTGCCGCCGTCCAGCGGCAGCATGCCCATGATGGCCTCGACGAGTTCGGCCTGGCCGTTGCCCTCGACACCCGCGATGCCGAGGATCTCGCCCTTGTGGATGCGCAGCGAGATGTCGTCCAGGACGACGCGCTCGATGCCCTCGGCGTCGGTCTTGGCGATCCTCAGGTCCTCGACCTTGAGCATCTCGGTGGTGGTGACGGTCGACTCGCGGCTCTCCGGGGAGGGCAGCTCGGCGCCGACCATCAGCTCGGCCAGCTGGCGGGCGGTCACGGCCTTCGGGTCGGCGTCGCCGACCGTGGTGCCGCGCCGGATGACGCTGATCGCGTCGGCGACCGCGAGCACCTCGTGCAGCTTGTGCGAGATGAAGATGACGGTGACGCCCTCGGCCTTGAGCTCGCGCAGGTTGTCGAACAGCGCGTCGACCTCCTGCGGGACGAGCACGGCCGTCGGCTCGTCGAGGATCAGGATCTTGGCGCCGCGGTACAGCACCTTGAGGATCTCGACGCGCTGGCGGTCGGCGACGCCGAGGTCCTCGACCAGGGCGTCCGGGCGCACGCCCAGGCCGTACTGGTCGGAGATCTCCTTGATCTTCGCCTTCGCCTTGGCACCGATGCCGTGGAGCTTCTCGCCGCCGAGGACGACGTTCTCCAGCACGGTGAGGTTGTCGGCCAGCATGAAGTGCTGGTGCACCATGCCGATGCCGCGCGCGATGGCGTCACCGGGGGTGTTGAACTCGCACAGCTCGCCGTTGATCGCGATGGTGCCCTCGTCCGGCTTCTGCATGCCGTAGAGGATCTTCATCAGCGTCGACTTGCCGGCGCCGTTCTCGCCCATGAGGGCGTGCACCGTGCCGGTGCGGACGGTGAGGTTGATGTCGTGGTTGGCCACGACACCGGGGAAGCGCTTGGTGATGCCGCGCAGTTCGACGGCCGGGGTCGCCGTCCCCGCGCTGGGGGTTCCGTCCTTGCGCAGGGGGACGGGGTCTGATGCGGTGATGGCGGTCTCCTGGTGGTCTGGAGGCGCGTCGTTGCGCTCGGAGGGCCAAGGGGGGACAGGGGGGAAACGTGGAGACGGAACGGGGCCCGGGGGTGCGCGTCGAGCGCACCCTGCCGGGCCCCTCCCGTTGATCGAGTCGATCGTCACGCTGCCGGGCAGGCGGCAGCGTCAGGTCGCGTCCCGGGACGCGCCGGCCTCAGGAGGTCGGCGCGGTCGGGATGGTGGTCGCGCCGCTGGTGATGGCGTCGCTGGCGGCCTTGAGCTTGTCCTGGATGTCGTCGATCTTGCCGCCGGTGGTGGCGAGCGAGACACCGTTGGCCTTGAGGTCGAAGAGCTTGATGCCGGTGAACGGCGTGCCCTTCTTGACCGAGTCGATGTACGCGAACACCGCGTTGTCGACGTTCTTGACCATCGAGGTCAGGATGCTGTTCTTGAACTTCGCCAGGGCCGGCTGGTTGGCCTGGTCGGAGTCGACGCCGATGGCCCACTTGCCCGCGTTGGCGACGGCCTCGATGGAGCCGTTGCCGGAGGAGCCGGCGGCGGCGTAGATGACGTCCGCGCCCTTGTCGAGCTGGCCCTGCGCGGCCTCCTTGCCCTTGTCGGGCGAGTTGAAGCCGGTGAAGTCCGGGGGGGTGGTCAGGTAGGTGGTCTCGACCTGGATGCTCGGGTCGACGGACTTGGCACCCGCCTTGTAACCGGCCTCGAACTTCTTGATCAGCTCGGACTGCACACCGCCGATGAAGCCGATGTGGTGGGCCTTCGACTTGCTCGCGGCGGCGACGCCGGCGAGGTACGAACCCTCCTGCTCGGCGAAGAGCAGCGAGGTGACGTTGGACGGCTGGTCCTTGTCGTTCGAGTCGATGATCGCGAACTTGACGTTCGGGTTGTCCTTGGCGACCTTGTTGACCGCCGGCTGGTAGACGAAGCCGACCGCGATGATGGTCTTGTAGCCGGCGTCGACCAGGTTCTTGAGGCGGGTCTCCTTGTCGGCCTCGGCCTCGCCCGACTTGGCCTCGGCCTCGGTCACGGAGACGCCCAGGTCGGCCTTGGCCTTGTCGAGACCGCGCGCGGCGGAGTCGTTGAAGGACTGGTCACCGCGGCCGCCGATGTCGTAGGCCATGCCGACCTTGAGAGCGTCGGAAGACCCGGCGGAGGCGTTGGTGTCATTGCTCTTTGCGCCGCAAGCGGCGAGCGAGGCCATGCCCAGGGAACCCGAGAGCACAACCGCGGCGAGCTTCATTGAACGGCGCAAGGGAGTTTCTCCTTCTCACACGCACCCGATTAGCGTGGTCGGACGCCACCGTAACGCGCGTAGAACACGGTTGGGTTACGGGCTGCCGGAGCATTCGGGTTGTTATCAAACCGTGGTCTGACGGCCGTCCCCGAGCCCTTTTCCCGTGCGCGGACGGTGAATCCGAGACTTGGTCCGGCCCAGTCTACGGAACCGTTTCGAAACCCCGGATCTCGACAACGTGCTCACGCGTCGCCCGCAAACCCCCTTGAAACGGTCAGATCCGGTCATCCTCCAGGGCCAGCGCCGCGAACAGCTCCACACCCACGCCGATCGCCCGCTCGTCCACGTCGAACCGGCCCTGGTGCAGGTCACGGACGGTGGTGTCGCCGGGGGCCCGGACGCCCAGCCGGGCCAGCGCGCCCGGGGCGTGCTCCAGGTACCAGGAGAAGTCCTCGCCGCCCAGGCTCTGTTCGGTGCCCTCCACCACCTCGGCGCCGTCCCCGCCGAACCGGGCGGTCATCGTCTCCTCCAGCCGCGCGACCGAGACCGCCTCGTTGACCACCGGCGGCACCCCGCGGTGGTAGTCCAGGGTCCACTTGGCCCGGTAGGTCTCGGCGAGCTTGGCGATCAGCTCGTGCAGCAGGTCCGGCGCCTCGCGCCAGCCGTCCAGCTCCAGGCAGCGGACGGTGCCCTCCAGTTCGGCGTGCTGCGGGATGACGTTGGGCGCGGAACCGGAGGCGATCCGGCCCCAGACCAGGCTGACGCCCCAGCGCGGGTCCATCCGGCGGGCCAGGGCGGCCGGCAGGTCCGCGGCCATCCGGGCGATCGCGGTCACCAGATCGGTGGTCAGGTGCGGGCGGGCGGTGTGCCCGCCGGGGCCGTCCAGGTGCAGCACCAGGCGGTCGCAGGCCGAGGTGATCGCGCCGACCCGCAGGGCGATCCGGCCCACCTCCACCTTGGGGTCGCAGTGCACCGCGAAGATCCGGCCGACGCCGTCCATCCCGCCCGCCTTGATGACGTCCAGCGCCCCGCCGGGCATGACCTCCTCGGCCGGCTGGAACACCAGCCGGACCGGGCGGCGCAGCTCGCCCGAGCGCAGTGCCCCGGCCAGCACCAGCCCGGTGCCGAGCACCACCGAGGTGTGCACGTCGTGGCCGCAGGCGTGGGCCCGGCCGGGGACGGTCGAGCGGTACGGCACGTCGGTCTTGGCGTCGTCGATCGGCAGCGCGTCGATGTCGGCGCGGAAGGCCAGGAACTCGGTGCCCGGAGCGGTGCCGGCCGGGACGAGGTCGACCAGCAGCCCGGTGCCGCCGGGCAGCACCCGCGGCTCCAGGCCCGCCGCGACCAGCCGGTCGCGCAGCAGGTTGGTGGTGCGGAACTCCTGGCGGCCGAGCTCCGGGTGCCGGTGCAGATCACGGCGGAAGGCGATCAGCTCGGGCTCCAGCCTCCGCACCCGGGCGCGCAGTTCGGCGGCGGGGCGTGCGACGGCGGGAGTGACGCCCGGCTGAGCGGGCTCAGGACGGTTCATCTCCCCAAGAGTAGGCCCGTTGGGGGGATTTGGCCCGACTTCCGGAAAACTAGTCCCCGGATGGGCGCATACCGGCCTGACAGGTGGGTATGACATCTCGTTTCAGCCGCCTTCCCCGGGTTGCTTGCCCTGTGCAACGATCACCCTGGCCGGCGGTCACGGCCGCCACCGGCTTGACGGCCGGGCCCCCTGACGGCCGCTCAGCGGGCCCGTTCTGCGGCCGCTCCCCCCGTCGTACGCCCGGCGCCCGGCTGACGGGCCGGACCGGAGCGCTCGCTCCGCGCACCCGGTTGAGATGATCGGACGAACGACCGGATGAGCCCCAGGGAGTGGCAATGACCGAGCAGAAGGTGGCCGTGGTCACCGGTGCCAGCAGCGGAATCGGCGCGGCGACCGCCCGCCGGCTGGCCGCCGAGGGCTTCGAGGTGGTGCTGACCGCACGCCGGACCGAGCGGATCGAGGCGCTGGCCAAGGAGATCGCCGAGCGGGGCGGCGCGGCCAGGGCGCTCACGCTGGACGTCACCGACCGGGCCGCCGTGGACGCCTTCGCGGCCGAGGTCGGCCGGGTGGACGTCCTGGTGAACAACGCGGGCGGCGCGATCGGCGCGGAGAGCGTCGAGCACGGCGACCCGGCCGACTGGCGGGCCATGTACGAGGTGAACGTGCTCGGGGTGCTGCACGTGACCCAGGCACTGCTGCCCGCCCTGCGCGCCACCGGCGACGGCACCGTACTGGTGCTCTCCTCGACCGCCGCGCTGACCGCGTACGAGGGCGGCGGCGGGTACGTCGCGGCCAAGCACGCCGCCCACACCATCGCGGCGACGCTGCGGCTGGAGCTGTGCGGGGAGCCGATCCGGGTGATCGAGATCGCGCCCGGGATGGTGAAGTCCGAGGGCTTCGCCGTCACCCGCTTCCGCGGTGACGAGGAGAAGGCCGCCGCCGTGTACGCAGGCGTGGCCGAGCCGCTGACCTCGGAGGACATCGCGGACACCGTGGCCTGGGCGGTCACCCGGCCCTCGCACGTGAACATCGACCTGCTGGTGGTCCGCCCGCGGGCGCAGGCCGCCAACCACAAGGTCCACCGCGGCTGACCGGCCCCTCCCCCGGCGGGCGGCCCGACGACACCCCCTGATCGAACACGTGTCGTACACGAGTGGTACACACGTGCGATGACGATCTTCCGGGCCGCCCGCCCACGGGTGCTGCTGACCGCCTTGGCGGCAGGCACCCTCCTGCTCACCGCCGCCTGCGACAACACCGTGACGACGGCCCAGGACAAGGCCTCCGGCACCACCGCGCCCGCCGCCGGCAGCCCGACGACGGCCCCGACGCCCACCCCCGGGCCCAAGGGCGAGGCCGACCCGGCGCTCAAGGCCTTCTACGGCCAGCAGATCACCTGGGCGGACTGCCCGGCCGACCCCAAGGCCGACAAGGCGAAGATCGACACCTCCGGCATGCAGTGCGGCAAGCTGCACGTCCCGCTCGACTACGCGAACCCCGCCACCGACGCGATCGACCTCGCCCTGATCAAGTACGCGGCGGCCGACCGGGGCAAGCGGGTCGGCTCACTGATGGTCAACCCCGGCGGCCCCGGCGCCTCCGGCGTCGAGATGGTCAAGTACGGCGCCAAGGACTTCGACGGCACCCTGCACGACCGCTTCGACGTGATCGGCTTCGACCCGCGCGGCACCGGCGACAGCGCGCCCGTGGTCTGCTACGACGACAAGCAGCTCGACGCCGCCAACCAGGAGGACGCGCCGGACGACCCCGCCGAGCGCAGGGCCGCCCACGTCAAGCAGTCCACCGACCACGCCACCGCCTGCCAGGCCAGGTCCGGCAAGCTGCTGCCCTTCGTCGGCACCCGCAACACCGCCCGCGACCTGGACGTGCTGCGCGCCGCCGTCGGCGACCGGAAGCTCAACTACCTCGGCATCTCCTACGGCACCTACCTCGGCGCCCTGTACGCCGAGGAGTTCCCGCAGAACACCGGCCGGCTGGTCCTGGACGGCGCCGTCGACCCGGCCCAGGACACCCTGGACCACGGCGTCGACCAGCAGGTCGGCTTCGAGAAGTCCTTCGAACGCTTCGCCGCCGACTGCGTGGACAACCACCCCGACGAGTGCCCGCTCGGCACGGACCGGACCAAGGCCGCCAAGAAGGCCGCCGACTTCCTGGACGGCCTCCACGACCACCCGCTGACCACCAAGGACGGCCGCAAGCTCGGCCGCGACATGGCCTGGACCGGCGTCATCTCGCTGCTGTACGGCGACGAGAAGACCTCCTGGCAGTACCTGCGGGCCAGCCTCGGCTGGGCGATGAAGCGCGACAAGGGCGACTACCTGCTGGCCTTCGCCGACGACTACAACGGCCGCGACGAGAACGGCCACTACAGCCCGATGGACGAGGCCAACAGCGCGATCAGCTGCGCCGACGCGGCCCGCCCCGCGCCGACCCCCGAGCACGCCCGGCAGGCCGTCGAACGGCTGCGGGCCGAGGCGCCGCTGCTCTCCAAGGACGTCACGGTGGACGACTACACCGAGCCCGGCTGCGCCTACTGGCCGTTCAAGACCCAGGAGAAGCCGCACACCATCCGCGCCGAGGGCGCCGCCCCGATCCTGGTGGTCGGCACCACCGGGGACCCGGCCACCCCGTACTCCTCCGCCCAGAAGCTGGCCCAGGGCTTCGCCAGGGCCACCCTGCTCACCCGGGTGGGCGAGGGCCACGGCGCCTTCGGCAAGGGCAGCGCCTGCACCGACCTCGCCATGGCCGCCTACCTGACCGACGGCACCATGCCGGCCGAGGGCACCCGCTGCGGCTGAGCCGCTAGCAGATCCGTACGGGGAGGGCGCTGACGAGAAGGTGTCAACGTCACAACTTGATAGCTCGTCCGGATGAATTCCGCGCGCGCCCTCCCCAACTGATGAGCGCTCAACTACCTTTGAGGAGCTGCCAGAACGGCGCCGCGCGCCCCCTCCGCAGCCCCATACTCCACCTGCTCCACCACCCCACACCAGCCGCTTCCCGCCCTCACGAGGAGGACCCGCTGGCCAGCGACATCCCGTCACAGCGGCCCGACGTCCGCAGCGAGCCGACCCTCCTCGGCCTGCACCGCTTCAACGAGGCGGACGCCGGCGCTGCCGAGGAGGCCCTGCTGGCCTGCTGCGGCAGCCACCGCTGGGCCCTGCGCCTCACCGCCCACCGCCCCTACCCCGACATAGAGTCCCTGCTGGCCGCCGCCAGCGAGGCCTCCTACGACCTGCGCCCGGCGGACCTCGCCGAGGCCCTAGCCGACGAGAGCTGGATGCCGCAGCCGCTGCTCGGCATGCGCGCCCCCGGCAGCCAGGCCGCGCACACCGCGCTGCGGGCCGCCCACGCCGCCTACGAGGCCCGGTTCGGCCACGTCTTCGTGGTCTGCCTGGACGGCGTCGACCCGGAGGAGATGCTCGACGCCGTGCTCTCCTCCATCCGCACCCGGCTGGCCAACGACCCGGACGAGGAGCGGCTGACCGCGGCGGACGAGCTCCGGCGGATCGCCCTCACCCGACTGGAGCACCTGGTCGCCACCCACTCCGAGGCCGGAGCGCGCTGAGCCACCGCCCCCGGCGCGCCACGCCGGGGGCGGTGCGGCCGGACCCGATTTCATCCCCCTGGGTGAATCCGATCGCCGCCCGTCACCGCGAAGCCCCAGGCTGGTCACTCAGCGTGACCGAAGTGGCCTGGGTTCCCTCCGCACTAGGCCAGAAGTGCCTGATTGATCACACCTGGGTACCCCGGAGGCGGTTCCCGACGAGGCGTCGATAGGATGCTGGCGGCCGGTGGACCGTACCCGGCCGGGCTGACCGACACCGAAGCCGGCCGAGCCCCCAATCGCTTCCGGAGGGTTTTTCCGTGCCGGCTGGAACGCTGTACCGCGGCCGGGAAGGCATGTGGAGCTGGGTGGCTCATCGAGTCACCGGCGTCCTCATCTTCTTCTTCCTGTTCGCCCACGTCCTGGACACCGCCCTCGTGCGAGTGTCGCCGGAGTCCTACGACACCGTCATTCAGACGTACAAGACTCCGCTCGTGAACCTGATGGAGTACGGCCTGGTGGCCGCCATCCTGTTCCACGCGCTCAACGGCCTGCGCGTCGTCGCGGTGGACTTCTGGTCCAAGGGCCCGAAGTACCAGAAGCAGATGCTGTGGACCGTCGTCGGGGTCTGGGTCGTCCTGATGGCCGGCTCCTTCTACGGCATCCTGCAGCACACGCTGATCTCCTGGTTCGGGAAGTGAGCTGACTGATGTCCACGGACTACTCCGACGCGATCGTCGTCCCCTCCAAGCAGGCGCACACCGGCAAGGGCCTCGGCACGGGCAACCCCGCCGACGCCTTCGTCATCGAGCCGCCGCGCAAGCGGACCGGGAAGACCCCGCGCCGCACCCGCACCAACTTCGAGATGCTGGCCTGGCTCTTCATGCGCCTGTCCGGTGTCGTCCTGGTCGTGCTGATCCTCGGCCACCTGCTGATCATGCTGGTCCTGGACGGTGGCGTCTCCAAGATCGGGTTCGCCTTCGTCGCCGGTCGCTGGGCCTCGCCGTTCTGGCAGGGCTGGGACCTCCTGATGCTCTGGCTCGCCATGCTGCACGGCGCCAACGGCATGCGTCAGGTCATCAACGACTACGCCGAGAAGGACTCGACCCGGCTCTGGCTCAAGGGGCTCATGGGTACCGCCACGGTCTTCACCGTGCTGCTGGGCACCCTGGTGATCTTCACCTTCGACCCCAACATCTGAGCCGCGAGCACCATCGACCATCGGCAGAGGCCAGAGGCGAGTTAACCCCCCATGCAGATTCACCAGTACGACACCGTCATCGTCGGCGCCGGCGGCGCCGGCATGCGCGCGGCCATCGAGTCGACGCAGCGCAGCCGCACCGCCGTCCTGACCAAGCTCTACCCGACCCGGTCCCACACCGGCGCGGCCCAGGGCGGCATGTGCGCCGCCCTGGCCAACGTCGAGGAGGACAACTGGGAGTGGCACACCTTCGACACGGTCAAGGGCGGTGACTACCTGGTCGACCAGGACGCCGCCGAGATCATGTGCAAGGAGGCCATCGACGCCGTCCTCGACCTGGAGAAGATGGGCCTGCCCTTCTCCCGCACCGAGCAGGGCCGGATCGACCAGCGCCGCTTCGGCGGTCACTCCCGCAACCACGGCGAGGCCCCGGTCCGCCGCTCGTGCTACGCGGCCGACCGCACCGGCCACATGATCCTCCAGACGCTGTTCCAGAACTGCGTCAAGCACGGCGTCGAGTTCTTCAACGAGTTCTACGTCCTCGACCTGCTGATCAACGAGGGCAAGACGGCCGGCGTCGTCGCCTACGAGCTGGCCACCGGCGAGATCCACGTCTTCCAGGCCAAGTCGGTCGTGTTCGCCTCCGGCGGCACCGGCAAGTTCTTCAAGGTCTCCTCCAACGCCCACACCCTCACCGGTGACGGCCAGGCCGTGGCCTACCGCCGCGGCCTGCCGCTGGAGGACATGGAGTTCTTCCAGTTCCACCCGACGGGCATCTGGCGCATGGGCATCCTGCTCACCGAGGGCGCCCGCGGCGAGGGCGGCATCCTGCGCAACAAGGACGGCGAGCGCTTCATGGAGCGCTACGCCCCCGTCATGAAGGACCTCGCGTCCCGTGACGTCTGCTCCCGCGCGATCTACACCGAGATCCGCGAAGGCCGCGGCTGCGGTCCGGACGGCGACCACGTCTACCTGGACCTGACCCACCTGCCGCCGGAGCAGCTGGACGCCAAGCTCCCGGACATCACCGAGTTCGCGCGCACCTACCTCGGCATCGAGCCCTACACGGACCCGATCCCGATCCAGCCCACCGCGCACTACGCCATGGGCGGCATCCCGACCAACGTCGAGGGTGAGGTCCTGCGCAACAACACCGACGTCGTCCCGGGCCTGTACGCGGCCGGCGAGGTCGCCTGCGTGTCCGTGCACGGCGCCAACCGCCTCGGCACCAACTCGCTGCTGGACATCAACGTGTTCGGCCGTCGCGCGGGCATCGCCGCCGCCGACTACGCCAACGCGAACGAGTTCGTCCCGCTCCCGGAGGACCCGGAGGCGCTGGTCCAGGGCATGGTCGACAGGCTCCGCGAGTCGACCGGCACCGAGTCCGTGGCGCAGATCCGCAAGGAGCTGCAGGAGACCATGGACGCCAACGCGATGGTCTACCGCACCGGCGCCACCCTCAAGCAGGCCGTCGAGGACATCGCCGCCCTGCGGGAGCGCTACAAGCACGTCTCCATCCAGGACAAGGGCTTCCGGTACAACACGGACCTCCTGGAGGCCATCGAGCTGGGCAACCTGCTCGACCTGGCCGAGGTGCTGGCCGTCTCCGCGCTGGCCCGTGAGGAGTCCCGCGGCGGTCACTACCGCGAGGACTTCCCGACCCGTGACGACGTGAAGTTCATGCAGCACACCATGGCGTACCAGGAGGTCGCCGCCGACGGCAGCACCTCCATCCGCCTCGACTACAAGCCGGTCGTCACGACCCGCTACCAGCCGATGGAGCGTAAGTACTGATGAGCACTCCGACTGTGGAGCACTCGGCCGCTCTGGACGCGGTCGAGGCCGGTGGCGTACAGCTGATCACCGTCACCTTCCGGATCCGCCGGTTCAACCCGGAGGAGCACCCGGACCCGGTGTGGGTCGACTACCAGCTGACCCTGGACCCGAAGGAGCGCGTCCTGGACGCGCTCAACAAGATCAAGTGGGAGCAGGACGGCACCCTCACCTACCGCCGTTCCTGCGCGCACGGCATCTGCGGCTCCGACGCCATGCGGATCAACGGCCGCAACCGGCTGGCGTGCAAGACCCTGATCAAGGACGTCGACCCGGAGAAGCCGATCACGATCGAGGCCATCAAGGGCCTGACGGTCCTCAAGGACCTGGTCGTGGACATGGACCCGTTCTTCCAGGCGTACAAGGACGTCATGCCGTTCCTCATCACCAAGGGGAACGACCCGACCCGCGAGCGCCTGCAGTCCGCCGAGGACCGCGAGCGCTTCGACGACACCACCAAGTGCATCCTGTGCGCCGCGTGCACGTCGTCCTGCCCGGTGTTCTGGAACGACGGCCAGTACTTCGGCCCGGCCGCCATCGTCAACGCGCACCGCTTCATCTTCGACTCGCGCGACGAGGGTGCCGAGCAGCGCCTGGAGATCCTCAACGACCGTGAGGGCGTGTGGCGTTGCCGCACCACCTTCAACTGCTCCGAGGCCTGCCCGCGCGGCATCGAGGTCACCAAGGCGATCCAGGAAGTGAAGCGGGCGCTGGTCACCCGCCGCTTCTGATCCCCGCCCGACACCCACGGAGGCCCCCGTCCGATCCTTCCGATCGGACGGGGGCCTCCGTGTTCCTCACTTCAGCGCACCGGCACCGGAGGGGTCGCTCCAGCCGCTGTAGTACACCAGGTGCCGGTCGGCCGTGACGGCCCACAGGTCCGGCTTGCCGTCACCGTCCACGTCGCCCGAGCTGCCGAGCGTCGGGTACTTGTCGACGGTGAAGCCGCTCGCGACGACGCCCGCCTTCGGGTCGGCGAGGGCGGAGAAGTCGAAGGTGCCGTCGGCCTTCTTCGCGATCGGGTAGGCGTGCAGCTCCCCGGTGGCCCGGTCACGCGCCCAGAGGGCGAGGTTGCCGGCCGCGTCCGGGCCCGGGGCGACCAGGTCGTAGCCCGCCCAGGCGCCGTCGGTGGTGAGCTGGCGGGCGGTCCGCAGCCGGTAGGAGAAGCCGGGGTTGGCGAACAGCCAGAGGTTGCCGTCCTCCACGGTCATCAGGGAGGAGACCATCCGGCTGTCCAGGGAGCCGATCAGGGCGATCTGGTCGGCCTTGTGCCAGTCGGTGGCGAAGCCGGCCGGGCAGGCGGCGGCCGTTCCGGCGGCGTTCTGGCAGGCGGACGGCCGGGAGATCGCCGACGGGTACCCGGTGAACGAGGCGTAGTCCTGGTTGCTGTAGAAGTACAGCGCCGGCGAGCCGCTCGGGTGCATCAGCAGGTCGTCCATCGGCGCGTGCATGTTGGCGTCCCAACCGCGGTGCGCCACCTGGACGTTGGACCAGGAGGTCTGGTTCGGGGACTGGACGGCCCGGATCACCGCGGACGGCGTGGTGTCACCCGAGCCGCTGCTGATGATCTGCAGGTTGCCCGCTGCGTCCGGCAGCAGGACGTCCGGGACGCCGTCCCCGTCGACGTCGCCGGGCGCCTTGGGCGGGTTGGGGTTCGACGGGGCGTAGAAGGTGTAGCCCGCCCCGCCGACGTTGCCCGCGTCGTCGATCACCTGGACGTTGAGGGTGTTGGTGCCCCAGTTCAGGACCCGCAGGCTGACGGTCGCCGTGCCGTCGTCCTCCGGGACGACGGCGTCGGGCGAGTCGCAGCCACCGACGCCGAGGTTGCCCCAGCCGTAGCGGATGCAGGCGATCCCGGAGGACTCGCCGCCGGCCGGCACCGGGTCGGTGGTCCTGACCACGAAGGTGCCGACCTGGC
Organism: Kitasatospora sp. NPDC001309; assembly: GCF_042896295.1. Lineage (NCBI taxonomy): Bacteria > Bacillati > Actinomycetota > Actinomycetes > Kitasatosporales > Streptomycetaceae > Kitasatospora > Kitasatospora sp. NPDC001309. The sequence goes on from NZ_JBIAXC010000042.1 coordinate 18,129, forward strand.
CCGCGAACTTGGGGGCGGTGCCGCTCGCCGGGAAGTCGGTCGAGGAGACCGTGGCGGTCGGGCTGGTGGTGTCCACCGTGAAGTGGCAGTCCGCCGACGGGGCGGAGACCTGGGCGCCCTGGAGGGCCCAGGCGTGCCAGGCGTAGCTGTGGCCGTCCAGCAGACCGGGGACGGTGAGGCCCGCCTGCGGGGCCCCGTTGGCCTGGGCCTCGCCGGTGAACACCGGGTCCTCGGCGCCGGTGGTCACGTCCCAAACCCCGAACCGGGCGCCGGTGCCGGCGACCTTGACGTTCAGCGCCGGCCCGTTGACGCTCCGGCCGATCCAGGCCGGGTCGCCCGCCGGGCCGCAGGCCCCGAGGTGCTGGGCGTCGACGCCCTGGCTGGTCCCCAGGACGGCCGGCCCGGCATCGGCCACCGCCACCGTCGGCGTGGCCAGCAGCCCGGCGGCCACGGTCGCCGCGGCGACCCCGCCGAATCTGCGCAGGTGCACGTGCTTCATCGAAATTCCCCCCACCCATCGTGCTCGGCGCGTCCGGTACGCGCGTACGAGCGGAGAGGATCTTGCCAGCGGAGAACCACCGGCGGCAACGGGGATTCCGACCGGTGGCCCGCGCACGGCACGGAGGCCCCGCCCGAGTTGATCGGGCAGGGCCTCCGTCGGCGGATCAGTTCAGCGGGCCGAGGTCGTTGGCATCGGTCCAGCCGCTGTACATCACCAGGTGCCGGTCGGCCGTGACGGCCCACAGGTCCGGCTTGCCGTCACCGTCGGCGTCGCCCGAGCTGCCGAGGGTCGGGTACTTGTCGACGGTGAAGCCGGTGGCGACGACGTCAGCCTTCGGGTCGGCGAGGGCGGAGAAGTCGAAGGTGCCGTCGGCCTTCTTCGGGACCGGGTAGGCGTGCAGCTCGCCGGTGGCCCGGTCACGCGCCCAGAGGGCGAGGTTGCCGGCCGCGTCCGGGCCCGGGGCGACCAGGTCGTAGCCCGCCCAGGCACCGGAGGTGGTGAGCTTGGTGATCTTGTCGAAACCGGAGGTGGCCCCGGCGAGCAGCCAGAGGTTCCCGCTCTCCAGCGTCAGGAGTGACGGCGAGGTGCCGCCGGCCACCGGGCCGAAGGCGACGATCTGGTCGGTCTTGGACCAGTCGGCGGCGAAGCCGGCCGGGCAGGGCTGCGGCTCGAACGGGTCGCCGCACACGCGGTCGCCCGAACGGTCGAAACCCTTGGTCATGCCTCCGTAGTCCCAGTTCCGGTAGACGGTCAGGGAGGCGTCGCCCGGCTTGTGGATGAACAGGTCGTCCGAGGACGGCGCGTGGTAGTCCCACCCCCGGTGGGCGATCTGGTAGGGCGCCCAACTCTGCCCGGAGGGAGCGAGGTTGGCCGCGATGACGGCGTTCGGCGTCGTGTCGGTCGCGTTGACGCCGATGTACTGCAGGTTGCCCTGGGCGTCGGGGAGCAGGATGTCCGCGACACCGTCCCCGTCCACGTCGCCGAGGGTCTTCGGCGCGCTGGGGTTCGACGGGGCGTAGAAGGTGTAGGTCGTCCGGCCGACGTTGCCCGCGTTGTCGATCACGTTGACGACGAGGTTGTTGCTGCCCCACTGCAGGACCTTGAGGTCGATCTTCGCCGTACCGTCGGCATCCGGCTCGACGGCCTCCGGCGAGTTGCAGTCGGTCCCGGCGTACATCCAGGCGTACCGGAAGCACGCGATTCCGGAGGCCTCACCGCCCGCGGGGACCGCATCGGCGCCCTTGAGGACGAAAGTCCCCTTCTGCCCCGCGTACTTCGTGGCGGTGCCGCTCGCCGGGAAGTCGGTCGAGGAGACCGTGACGGTCGGGGCGGTGGCGTCCACGGTGAAGTGGCAGTCCGCCGAGGGGGCGGAGGCCTGGGCACCCTGGAGGGCCCAGGCGTGCCAGGCGTAGCTGTGCCCGTCCGCCAGGCCGGGCACGCTGAGGCCTGCCTGCGGGGTTCCGTAGGTCTGGGCCTCACCGGTGAACACCGGGTCCTCCGCACCCGTGGTCACGTCCCAGACACTGAACCGGGCACCGGTACCGGTGACCTTGGCGACGAGGTCGGTGCCGGTCCCGCTCCGGCCGATCCAGGCCGGATCCGTGGTCGGACCGCAGGCCGCGGTGTTCCGGTCCGCGCCCTGGGCGGTACCGACGACGGCCGGCGCGGAGTCGGCCGAGGCCGCCGGCCCGGTGAGCAGGCCGGCGGCGAGAGCCGCCACGACGACCCCGCCGAGTCTGCGGGCACGCGAAAATGTCATGAAGGTTCCCCACCCCTTGTGTTCGGCGCGTCCGGTGCGCGCGCGAGAACGGTGAGGATCCTGCCAGCGGGCACTGACAGCGGCGACGGGGATTCGGGGTCAGTCCGTGGCCGGGGTGCGGCGGGTGGCGCGGAGGCCGCGGAGGCCGATGGTGCCGACGGCGATGCCGAGGAGGAAGGAGGTGACGGCGAGGAGCAGGTGGATCCAGAAGAAGGCGGTGGGCTGGGAGTGGTCGCCGTTCACGAAGGCCTGGTTGCCGGAGTCCTTCCACAGGTTCTTGACGAAGGTGGTCCAGATGATCATCGACCAGACGCCGAAGGCGGTCAGGAACCAGGAGGTGCGGCGGCTGAGCTTCATGGGGTGGTCCTCGGCGGGGGTGCGGTGGCGGCGGGGTGCCTCCCCAGTATGCGCGGGCCGCCGATCGGCGTAGGGCGGGCCCCTCCTGCGGAGGACCGGTCCGGTGTGGCGGACGGCGGCGCTCCGCAGTGGGTACGGTCAGCTGGTGTCCACACCCCGTCACACCTTCGCGCAGTTGTGCGCCGCGGTCACCGCGGCCCTCCCGGTCCTGCTCGCCGCGCCCGCGGCGGTCGCGGCTCCGCAGGCGCCGCCCCCGCCGTCCGCGATCGGCGGTGAGCGGCTGGGGCTGCCCGGGGTCCAGGTCAATCCGCTGACGGGGGCGCCGGCCCTGCCGACGGACCTCACCGGCCAGTCCTGGATAGTCTCCGACGCCACGTCGGGGGACGTGCTGGCGGCCTACAACCCGCATCTCAGGCTGCCCCCCGCGAGCACCTTGAAGATCCTCTTCGCGGACACCGTGCTGCCCAAGTTCGACCGCAACGCGGTGCACCGGGTCGCCGACGAGGAGATCCAGAACATCGGCGCCGGCAGCAGCCTGGTCGGCATCAAGGAGAACCTGGACTACCGGGTCGAGGACCTGTGGCGCGGGGTGTTCCTGAGTTCGGGCAACGACGCCGTGCACGTCCTGGCCCACATGAACGGCGGTATCCAGCCGACCGTCAACGAGATGCAGGCCCGGGCCGAGGCCCTCCAGGCGCGGGACACCAAGGTGATCTCCCCTGACGGCTACGACATGGACGGCCAGCTGTCCTCGGCCTACGACCTGTCGCTGTTCGCCCGCTCCGGCCTGCGCAACCCGGACTTCCGCGGGTACTGCGCGACCCGGGACGCGATGTTCCCGGGCGCCGTCGACAAGAACACCGGCCAGCGCGGCAGCTTCGGGATCGCCAACACCGACCGGCTGCTGGGCAAGTACCCCGGGCTGATCGGGGTGAAGAACGGCACCACCACCAACGCCGGTTCGACCTTCGTCGGCGCCGCCGAGCGGAACGGGCGGACCCTGCTGGTGACGGTGATGCACCCGGCCAGCTACCAGAAGGTGTACGACGAGACGGCCGAGCTGCTGGACTGGGGCTTCGCCGCGGCGGGCAAGGTGCAGCCGGTCGGCCGGCTGGTCGACGAGCAGCAGGCCGGCGGCGAGGAGCCGACCGGTCAGGCGGGTGGCGCCGCCGGTGCCCCCGCGCCGCCGCCGCACCCCTCCCCCACCGCGGGCCGGGCCGCCGCCGGACCGGCCGGGGACGACGGGCCAGGCCCGGGCACCTGGACGGCCGTGCTGGTCGGGGCCGTGGTCGCGGCGGGCGCCGTGGTGGCCCTCCGGCGCCGGGCGTCGGGCCGCGCCGGGGGCTGAGCCGAGGTCCGACGCCCCGGTCCCGGCCTCAGGTCCGGGGCCGGGGCGTCGCCGTGGGCGTGGTGTCCTTCGCCTCGGCCTCGTCGGCCGCGGCCAGCAGCGCCCGGCCGTGCTCCCTGGTCCGCTCCCGGGCCGCCGCCGGGTCGGCGGTGGCCGTCCAGGCCACGCAGTACATCAGCAGCCGGCTCACGAAGTTGATCCACAGCAGCAGCGCCACCGGGGTGGCGAAGGCCCCGTACAGGCTCCGTCCGGCGACCGAGCCGAGGTAGGAGGAGAGCAGCAGTTTCAGCAGCTCGAAGCCGACCGCGCCGATCAGGGCGCCGGTCAGCAGGTCGCGGCGGCGCTGGTCGGTGATCCCGGGGAAGGGCGCCAGCAGGTAGGCGAAGAGCAGCATGTCGCACGCTATGGCGATCAGCACGCCGACCCCGGTCAGCAGGTAGCCGCTGCCCAGGCCGATCGCGTCGGCGATCCGCCCGGCGAGCGTGGTGCCGGCGGCGGAGGCGGCCACCGAGAACAGCGACACCAGGCCGAGGCCGGCCAGCACCAGGACGTCCCAGGCCTTGCGCAGCACCGGGTTGCCGTCCTCCTCGGGCAGCTGCCAGAGGTCCCTGATCGAGGTGCGCATGGTGTCCACCCAGCCGAGGCCGGAGACCAGCAGCAGGGCGCCGCTGACCAGCCCGAGGGTGCCCGCGTTCGCCACCAGGGACGGCAGGTTGAGCGAGTCCGACAGGCCCGGCAGCTGGTCGGAGATGTGGTGCTGGAGGTCGTCCACCTGACTGCCGTTCAGCGTGGCGACGGCGATCGCCAGGCCGACCGTGAGCAGCGGGAACAGGGCCAGGAAGCCGAAGAAGGTGACGGCTCCGGCCAGCCGGTTGCCGCGGGCGGCGGAGAAGTACTCGTACACCCGGTAGGGGCGGCTGCGCAGCACCCGGGCCACGAGCGGGCCCAGGACCGGAAGGCGGGTCAGGAAGTCCACCCGACCGGTTATACCTGCCCGTCCCCCGAACGGCCGTCAGGCGCGGGCCTGATCCGGGGGACGGGCTTACCGGTTGACGAGCCGTCGGGCCTTCGCCAGGGCGCGGACGGCCTGGTAGGCGGCGTACCGCCCGTGGCCGAGCAGTTCGGTGCGCACGCCGTCCACGCCGGGTGGCGGGCGGTAACCGGCCGGGCGCAGCCGGGCGCAGTGCGCGGCGGAGCGGCGGAAGTACTCGCGGCGGTCGCCGGGCGGGATCCGGCCGGGCTTGGCGACCACGGTGTTGAGGTGGTTGAGCATCTTGCCGAAGACCACCGGGCGCCACCGGTCCAGGTCGGGGCGGCGGTCCAGGAAGGCGAAGACCAGGTCGTACTGGGCGAAGACGTCGAAGTGCTTGCGGCTGGCGGTGGCCAGGATGTTGCCGCCCTCCTGGCGCTGGCGGTAGTGCACGCCGACCCGGTCGAGCAGGGTGATGCTGGCGGCGGCGAGCAGCGCCGGGTACGTCCAGGGGGTGTCCTCGTAGTAGCCGGCCGGGAACTCCAGCTGCTGCTCGGTGACGAACCCGCGGCGGTAGGCCTTGTTCCAGACGACCTGGAGCAGGTCGAGCAGGTCGGGGCGGGCGGCGAGGTCGAAGACGTCCGGGGAGTCGGCGCCGAAGACGTGGCCGGCGGCGGCGCGGGTGATCCGGCCGTCGGCGTAGGTGCGGGCGTAGTCGTAGACCAGGACGTCCGGGTCGCCGGTGGCGGCGAGGCGGTCCTCGACGGCCGCCAGCAGGCCGGGGGTGAGGGTGTCGTCGCTGTCGAGGAAGAGCACGTAGTCGCCGGTGGCGACCTCCAGGCCGGCGTTGCGGGCCCGGCCCAGGCCGACGTTCTCCGGCAGGTGCAGCACCCGGACCCGGGGGTCGGCGGCCGCGGCCTCGTCCAGCATCGCGCCGCAGCCGTCCGGCGAGCGGTCGTCCACCGCGATCAGTTCGAAGTCCGGTCCGCCCTGGCCGAGGACCGATTCGAGGCACTCGGCAAGGTAGTCCTGGACCTGGTACACGGGGACGATGACGCTGAAGCGGGGCACGGGGGCCAGCGTAGTGGGCCCGGGGAGGGCCGGGCCCCGGAGGTAGGATCGGGGGGCACGTACGCACCGATCCAAGTGCGGCCAGACCCCCTGCGGGCTGCCACGCTCCTCCCGAGAAAGGCCTGCGTAGCCGATGGCTCCCCGCCTCTCCATCGTCGTTCCGATCTACAACGTCGAGCGTTATCTCGTCGAATGCCTCGACTCGATCGCCGCCCAGACCTTCTCGGACTTCGAGTGCGTCATGGTCGACGACGGTTCGAAGGACGGCAGTGCGGCGCTCGCCGATGCGTACGCAGCGAAGGACTCGCGGTTCCGGCTGGTCCGGCAGGTCAACAAGGGCCTCGGCGCGGCCCGCAACACCGGCATCCGGCACATCGACCCGGACTCCGAGTTCCTGTGCTTCGTGGACAGCGACGACTCGATGCCGCCGAGTGCGTACGAGCTGATGATCAACACGCTGGAGGAGACCGGCTCGGACTTCTGCACCGGCAACGTGCTGCGGTTCCGCGCGGTGGGCTACTACCAGTCCGGCGGGCACTCCAAGCCGTTCAAGGAGACCCGGCTCAAGACCCACATCACCGAGCTCCCGGCGCTGGTCACCGACCGCACCGCGTGGAACAAGGTGTACCGCCGCTCCTTCTTCGACGCCGCCGACCTGCTCTACCCCGAGGGCATCCTGTACGAGGACGCGCCGGTCAGCGTGCCGCACCACTACCTCGCCCAGAGCGTGGACGTGCTCTCCGAGCCGATCTACCACTGGCGCGAGCGCGAGGTCGGCGAGATGTCGATCACCCAGATGCGCACCAACCCGAAGGGCCTGGTCGACCGGGTCGCCTCGGTCGAGCTGGTCCGCGCCTGGTTGAAGAAGCAGACCGAGCCGCGCTTCGCCGAGTACCTGCGCTCCTACGACGAGAACACCCTCGTCGAGGAGATCCCGATGTTCTTCTGGTCCGTCGTGGACGGCGACAAGGAGTTCCGGGACGCCTACGTCCAGCACGTCAGCCGGCTGCTCCGCTCGATCGGCCAGGAGCAGGTCCGCAAGCTGCGCGCGCCGCTGCGGCTCAAGTACCACCTGACCCTGCAGAACCGGGTCGACGAGCTGGTCGAGCAGATCAAGTACGAGGGCGAGAGCGGCGGCGGCGTGCAGGCCCGCGGCCTGCTGCGGCCGTACGCGGACTACCCGTTCCTGCGCGGCGGCCGCAAGAGCGTGCCGGCCGGCGTGCTCAAGCTGGACAACTCGCTGGTCATGCGCAGCCGGCTGTACAAGAGCGCCTGGGTGGGCGGGAAGCTGGAGCTGACCGGGCACGCGTACCCGGAGCAGCTGGGCGCGTCGAACAAGCACGACATGGTGCGCACCCTGGTGCTGCGCGAGGCCAAGGGCCGCCGGGTCATCGCGGTGCCGATGAAGACCCAGTACAGCCCCGAGGCCACCGCGAGCTGCAACCACGACCTGTACAACTGCGACTGGTCCGGCTTCTCCGTCGCCCTCGACCCGAAGAAGCTCAAGCACCGCGGCCAGTGGAAGGACGGCCACTGGCGCGTCCTGGTGGCCGGCGCGGGCAAGGGCGGGATCTACAAGGGCCGGATCTCGGCGGGCTGGAGCGACTCCGCCGAGTCGATCCCGCAGCACTGGGTCGAGCCGGACGTGCGGATCGTGCCGTGGGTCCGGGACGGCTTCGTCTACCTCCAGGTGGAGACCGTCAAGGCCCGGGTGACCGGCCTGGCCGCGCACGGCGGCAGGGTGGAGGTCTCCGGTGCGGCCCGCTCCGGGGCGAGCTTCGCCGGGGCCCGGCTGCGGCTCACCCACCTAGAGTCGGACCGCGAGCTGACCTTCCCGGTGGAGCTGGGCACCCCGGCCGGCACCCTGCAGCCGTTCAGCTCCTCGGTCGAGGTGGCCGAGCTGACCGCCGTCCGCGAGGCCTGGGCCGAGCTGGACCCGGTGGCCGACGAGCGCGTCCGCGACCGCTGGGACAGCGCGCTGCTGCTGGCCGACGGCAGCGTGCTGCCGCTGGTCTGGGACGACCGCAACGCGCCCGAGCAGCTGCACGTCCCGCTGGACCCGCAGGCGCCGGTCGAGGAGCGCCGGGCGATCTACACCAAGCCCTCCCCGAGCGGCCACCTCCAGCTCTCCGACCAGCTGCTGCAGCCGATCGTGGACGAGGTGTCGGCGCGCGGCGCCGACGGCTTCCTGCTGAGCGGCTCCTTCCCGCAGCCCGGCGCGCACCGCTGGGAGCTGGTGGTCCGCCACCACTGGCGCGAGGAGGAGCACGTCTACCCGGTGGAGATCTCGGACGGCCGGTTCCGCACCGCGCTGCCCGCCGTGCCGACCGCCACCTTCGCCGGCCGGGTGCCGCTCGCCCAGGGCACCTGGAACGTCTTCTTCCGCCCGGTCGGCGTGTCGGCCTCGGCCCTGCCGGACAGCCACGTGCAGATCTCCCCGGACTGCTTCGACTCGCTGCCGGTGGAGGTGGAGTCCCGCGGCAAGCGGATCGCGCTGGAGCGCCGCCTGCACGACTGCCTGTCGCTGGAGTCGCACTCGGCGCTGCTCCCCGAGGAGCGGTCCGGCTTCCGCCAGCGCCGGCTGCGCACCACCGACTACCCGGCCGCCCGCCGCCTGCCGGTGCGCGACACGGTGCTCTACAACGCCGGGCACGGCAGCGCCTACGCCGACTCCCCGCGGGCGATCCACGAGGAGCTGGTCCGCCGCGGCCTGCCGCTGGAGCACCTGTGGGGCAGCGACGACATGCAGACCGAGCTGCCGCGCACCGCGCAGCCGATCCGGCTGTGGAGCCCGGAGTGGTTCGAGGCGCTGGCGACCGCCAAGTACATCGTCACCAGCACCCACCTGCCTGACTTCTTCGTCCGCCGCCCCGGCCAGGTGGTCCTGCAGACCCGGATGGGCAGCCCGCTCAAGCAGGTCGGCCTCGACTTCGAGAAGGTCTGGTTCACCGACTCGAACTACCTCAAGGGCCTGAGTCGCGAGGTGCCGAACTGGAGCCTGCTGGTGGCCGGCAACAGCTGGTCCGCCCCGGTGCTGCGGCGCGCCTTCGACTACCAGGGCGAGATCCTGGAGAGCGGATCGCCCCGGAACGACCTGCTGTTCGCGGCCGACCGGGAGAAGACCGCCGAGCAGGTCCGTGAGCGGCTCGGCCTGCCCGAGGGCAAGAAGGTCGTGCTGTACGCGCCGACCTGGCGCGAGGACCGGCGCCGGCCGAACGGCGGCTACCAGATCGACCTGCGGATCGACCTGGCGGCGGCCAAGGCCGCGCTCGGCGACGACCAGGTGCTGCTGGTGCGCCGGCACAGCGTGATGTGCGGCCAGATCCCGGGCGCCGGCAACGGCTACATCTGGGACGTCGGCAGCTACCCCGACATGGCGGAGCTGCTGCTGATCGCCGACGTGCTGGTCACCGACTACTCGTCGAGCGTCTTCGACTTCGCCACCACCGGGAAGCCGGTGCTGTTCTTCACCCACGACCTGGAGCACTACCGCGACAACCTGCGCGGTTTCAGCCTGAACTTCGAGGCCGAGGCGCCGGGCCCGCTGCTGGCCACCTCCGAGGCGCTGGTCGACGCGCTCGGACGGGTGGACGCGGTGGCGGCCGAGTACGCGGACAAGGCAGCCGCCTTCCGTGAGGCGTACTGCGACCTGGACGACGGCAAGGCCTCCGTCCGGGTGGTCGACGCGATGCTCCGCAAGGAGTAGTCACCGGCCATGACAGCGGGGCGCCCGGCGTGATCCACGCCGGGCGCCCCGCTGCTGTCTGGGAATTCCCTGAGAACTACCTGTCCTTTACGTCCAGTTTGCACTCGAACTCACGTTTAGTCGAAGAATTTCAAAGGAAATTCTACGAACCGTACAGTTGACCCGAGGTGCCCTTCCGGGATGGGATAACAAATCGGCCCCGGTCCGGCCGACACCGGCACGGCGGCCTCCCGGCCACCGCCATGACCGGGATCCCGTCCCGAAGGGCCTCCGGCACCATGTCTTCGCTCACCCGGTTCGTTCTGCCGCACGCCGCCCCCCGGGTGGCCGACGGTCGGCCTGCCGTCGACGAGGACGTGGCGTTCGGGCTGCTGCGCGCCCGCTGGCACGGCCGCGGACTGGAGCTCACCGGCTTCGCCCGCCCGCTGGACCTGGACACCGGCCGCCCCGGCTCCGCCTGGACCTGGCTGACCCTGCGCCACGAGGACGCGGCCGAACCACCGCTCCACCTGCGCTCCAGGCCCCGCAGGCTGCCCGAGGTCACCGACGACAGCGCCCAGCCGGAGCACAACCACGACTGGTCCGGCTTCACCGTCCTGCTGGAACCCTCCCGACTGCGCCGGGACGACCGCTGGCTGCTCGGCGACTGGCAGATCGGGACCACCCTCTTCACCCGTCCCCGCCCCACCCGGCTGCGCCGCCAGTACGGCACCCTCGCCCCCCACTGGTGCGGCTCCGGCGAGTACCCGCCGGCCCGCTGGGTGGACCGTGACGTCCGCCTCCAGCCGTACTTCGCGGACGACCGGCTGCAGCTGCGGCTGGAACGCCCCGGCGCCCGGCTCGACCGCGCCGAGCCGGCCGCCGACGGCATCCGGCTGGGCGGCGTCGCCGACCACTGCCCGGCCGGCACCGTGCTGCGGCTGCGGCACCGGCAGAGCGACGCGGTGATCGAGCAGCCGCTCACCCGCGCCGGCAACACCTTCGCCGTCGAACTGCCGTACCGGCCGCTCACCGCCGACGGCCGCGGCCGCGAGGACCTGGAACACTGGGACGTCGAGCTGCTGCGCCCCGACGGCGGCACCGAACAGCTCTGCCTGGACGAGCGCGGCGGCCCGGTGGCCGGCCAGTACCCGCTGCCGCACACCCCGGACCGGGTGCTCTACCTCAAGCACCTCGCCGACGGCCGGCTCCAGGTCTGCGTCCAGCCCGCCGCCGGGATGGTCGACCGGATCGCGGTCCACTTCGGCGGCTTCGAACTGTCCGGCCACTGCCCGGACCCGGCCGCCGGGCGACTGGAGCTGGTCCTGCGGCACGGCGGCACCGCGGGCGAGGTCCGCACCCCCGTCGAGCCCGAGCCGGACGGCCGCTTCCGGGTCCGGGTGCCCGCCACCCGCACCGGCTCCGACGGCGCCGTGCTGCCGCTGCGCAAGGGCGTCTGGGAGGCCGCCCTGGAGCCGGCCGACCGCTCCGGCCCGGCCCGGCCGCTGCTCGCCGCCCCGACCGTGCTGCCCGCCCTGCCCGCCACCGCGACCACCGGCGGCAAGGACGTCCTGCTGCAGCGCCGCTGGCACGACACCCTGCTGGTGGACTCCACCCCGGTGCTCGACGCCACCGAGCGCAGCGCCTGGACCCAGGCCCGGCTGCGCACCGAGCAGTACCCGGCGGCCCGCCGCGAGCCGCTGCGCGAGGCGGTGCTGTACGACGTGTTCGGCGGCCGCGGCTACGCCGACTCCCCGCGCGCGGTGCACGCCGAACTCGTGCGCCGCGGCGAGCCGTTGGAGCACCTGTGGGTGGTCGACGACGGCCAGGCCGAACTGCCGCCCGGGGTCGTCCCGATCCGGATCTGGAGCCCCCAGTGGTACCGGGCCCTGGCCACCTGCCGGTACCTGGTCGGCAACACCCACTTCCCGGACTTCCTGGAGCGCCGCGAGGGCCAGGTCGTGGTGCAGACCTGGCACGGCTCGCTGCTCAAGCGGATCGCCCACGACGTCGACAACCCCTGGCTCGCCGACCACGGCTACCTGGAGGCGCTCGACCGGGAGACCCCGCAGTGGAGCCTGCTGCTCTCCCCCAGCCCCTTCGCCACCCCGATCCTGCAGCGCGCCTTCCGCTACGACGGCGAGGTGCTGGAGTCCGGCTACCCGCGCGGCGACGTGCTGGCCCGGTCCGAGCCCCGGGCCGCCGCGGCCGTCCGCCGCCGGCTCGGCATCCCCGAGGGCAAGCGGGTCGTGCTGTACGCGCCGACCTGGCGCGAGGACCAGCAGCGCGGCGACGGCGACGGCTTCCGGCTCGACCTGCGGCTCGACCTCGACCACGCCCGCCGGCTGCTCGGCGAGGACCACGTGCTGCTGGTCCGCCCGCACTCGCACGTGCGCGACCCGCTGCCCGGCGCCGGCGACGGCTTCCTGTTCGACTGCGGGGACTTCCCCGACCCGCAGGACCTGCTGCTGATCGCGGACGTACTGGTGACCGACTACTCGTCGATCATGTTCGACTTCGCGATCACCGGCCGCCCGGTCTACTTCTTCACCTACGACCTGGAGCACTACCGCGACACCCTGCGCGGCTTCTACTTCGACTTCGAGGCGGACGCGCCCGGCCCGCTGGTGCCGGACTCCGCGGAACTGCTCGGCGCGCTGCGCGAACTCGCCGACAGCGGCGAGCGGTCGGCGCCCGGCTACGCGGAGCGCTACCGGCGCTTCCGGGCCGCGCACTGCGCCCTGGACGACGGCGGCGCGGCCCGCCGGGTGGTCGACCGGATGATCGAACTCGGCCGCACCGCGGGGTAGTTCAGGAGAACCGGTAGGCCCGCCAGGGCCGCCAGACCTCGTCCGCGTCGAACCGGGAGAGCGAGAAGCCCGGCACCGGGAAGGACGCCCGGAACCCGCGCGCCTGCTCGTACGCGCGATCCAGCGCGTCCTCCGACAGGCCGTGGGCCACCGTCACGTGCGGGTGGTACGGGAAGGCCAGCTCGCGGGCCAGCGGGCCGGACCGCACGCCCGCCTCCAGCAGCCGGCACTCGTGCGCGCCCTCCTCGACCCGGACGAACACCACCGGGGAGACCGGCCGGAAGGTGCCGGCGCCGCGCAGCAGCATCCGGAACGGCCGGTGCGCCGCGGCCACCGCCGACAGGTGGTCCTCGATCTTCGGCAGCAGCTCGGCCGGCACCTCGGTGGGCGGCAGCAGCGTGACGTGCGTCGGTATCGAGCGGGCCTGCGGGTCCCCGAGCCCGGCCCGGGCGTCCTGGATCCGCGCGCCGTGCGGGTCCGGCACGCTCACGGACACGCCGATGGTGACGACCTCCGGGAGGTCGCCACCATCGGGCATGCGCGAGAGCGGAGTCACCGCTTGGCGGCCGGGAGGAAGCCGATCCGGTCGTACACGGTCGCCAGCGTCTCGGAGGCCACCGCGCGGGCCTTCTCGGCGCCGATCGCCAGCACCCGGTCCAGCTCGGCCGGGTCGTCCAGGAAGGTGCTGGTGCGCTCCTGGAAGGGGGTGACCCACTCGGTGAACAGCTCGGCCAGCTCGGTCTTGAGGGCGCCGTACATCTTGCCCTCGAAGTGCGCGACCAGCTGCTCGACCGACTGCCCGCTGAGCGCGGAGTGGATCCGCAGCAGGTTGGAGACGCCCGGCTTCTGCTCCTCGTCGTAGGAGACCACGGTGCCGGTGTCGGTGACGGCGCTCTTGAACTTCTTGGCGCTGACCTTCGCCTCGTCCAGCAGGCTGACCAGGCCCTTGGCCGAGGAGGCCGACTTGCTCATCTTGATGCCCGGGTCCTGGAGGTCCATGATCTTCGCCGTCTCCTTGAGGATGTACGGCTTCGGGATCGTGAACGTGGGGGCGTAGCGCGAGTTGAACCGCTCCGCGATGTCGCGGGTGATCTCCACGTGCTGGCGCTGGTCCTCGCCGACCGGGACGGCGTCCGCCTGGTAGAGCAGGATGTCCGCGATCTGCAGGATCGGGTAGGTGAACAGGCCGACGGTGGTGCTGTCGGCGCCGTACCGGGAGGACTTGTCCTTGAACTGGGTCATCCGGGAGGCCTCGCCGAAGCCGGTGAGGCAGTTCATCACCCAGCCGAGCTGCGCGTGCTCGGGCACGTGCGACTGGACGAAGAGGGTGCAGTGCTCCGGCTCCAGACCGGCGCCGAGCAGCTGGGCGGCGGACACCCGGGTGTTCTGGCGCAAGGTCACCGGGTCCTGCGGCACGGTGATCGCGTGCAGGTCGACGACCATGTAGAAGGCGTCGTTCTCCTTCTGCAGGTCGACCCACTGGCGCACGGCGCCCAGGTAGTTGCCGAGGTGGAACGAGCCGGAGGTGGGCTGGATCCCGGAGAGCACCCGGGGGCGATCCTTGACCGGACCGGTGACCGCTGCGTTGACCATGCGGGCCATTCTTCCAGTTCCCCCGGTCGCTCAGGAAACCTCCGGCCCCGCAGGCTCCTCCGGTGTGACCGCACTCACCCTCACCCGGGCGATCCGCCGGCCCTCCACCTTGGCCACCGTCAGCAGCACCGCGCCGCCGCCCTCGACCGGGATCCGGGCCTGGTCACCGTCCCGGGGCAGCCGGCCGAGCGAGGCCACCAGGCAGCCGGCCACCGTCTCGTACGGGCCCTCGGGCAGGGTGACGCCGGTCTCCTCGGTGAAATCGCCGAGGTTGAGCAGGCCGTCCAGCTCCGTGCCGCCGCCGGCCAGTCGGCGGGTCGGCGCGGACTCCGGCCGGTCGTACTCGTCCCGGATCTCGCCGATCACCTCCTCGACCAGGTCCTCCAGGGTGACGATGCCGGCGGTGCCGCCGTACTCGTCCACCACGATCGCCAGGTGGTGGCCCTCCCGGCGCATCTCGCCCATCGCCTCCAGCACCCGCTTGGTGCCGGGCAGCAGCTTGACCGGGCGGGCCAGGTCGCGGACCTTGACGGCCTGCTCGCCGCGGGCGCCGTAGAGGTCCCGGACGTGCACGAAGCCGACCACCGCGTCGGCGCTGCCCTCGACCACCGGGTAGCGCGAGTGCGGCGAGGTCTCGGACTGGTGCCGTACGGCGGCCAGCGGGCGCTCCGCGTCCAGGAAGGTCACCTCGGTGCGCGGGACCATCACCTCGCGCAGCTGGCGCTCCCCCGCGGCGAACACGTCCGCGATCAACGCCCGCTCGTCGCTTCCCAGTTCGGTGTTGGAGGCGACCAGGCCGCGCAGTTCCTCGGAGCTCATCGAGCCGCGCCCGGCCGCCGGATCGCCGCCGAACAGCCGGACCATCAGGTTGGTGGAGTGGCCGAGCAGCCAGATCACCGGGCGCAGCGCCACCGACATCACGTCCACCACGGGGGCGGCGATCACCGCGATGGACTCGGCGCGCTGCAGGCCGATCCGCTTGGGGGTGAGCTCGCCGAGCACCAGCGAGACGTAACTGATCAGCAGGGTCAGGCCGACCAGGGCGAGGGCGTCCGCCACCCCCTGGGACAGCCCCGCCCGGACGAAGAGCGGGGCGACCTTGCCGGCCAGGGTGTCCGCGCCGAACGCGGCGGACAGGAAGCCCATGCAGGTCACGCCGACCTGGACGGCCGCCAGGAAGCGGTTGGGGTCGGCGGCCAGGTGCGCGGCCCGGGCCGAGCGCCGGGTGCCGTGCGCCTCCAGCGTCCGGATCTGGCCCTCGCGCAGCGAGATCAGCGAGATCTCCGCGACGTTGAACAGGCCGCCCAGCAGGATGAAGACGAGGACGAGCGCGGCGTCCCCGAGGGTTTCGTTCACAGCGGGCCAGTGTAGGCGGCCGAGGTGTCCCGGCCCGGGCCTCCACCCCGGGGGCGAGCGGGCGAACACCCGCCCCGCACCGGGTCGGAGCGCCCCGGAGGCGAGCGGGCGAACACCCGCCCCGCACCGGGTCGGAGCGTCCCGGAGGCGAGCGGGCAAACACCCGCCCCGAGCCGAAGGGGCGCGCCGGTGCCGAAAGGGAGAGCGCGAGGGAGTGAGGAACGAGCGAGGGAGCGCCGACCGTCGGCACCGGGTCGGAGCGCCCCGGAGGCGAGCGGGCGAACAGCAGACGGCCCGCCGCCCCCGGGCGGGGGTGGCGGGCCGTCGCAAGGGCCGTGCGGCGGGGCTCAGATGAGGCCCAGCTCCTGGACCGCGTCGCGCTCCTCGGTCAGCTCCTTGACCGAGGCGTCGATGCGGGCGCGGGAGAAGTCGGAGATCTCCAGGCCCTGGACGATCTCGAACTTGCCGTCCTTGGTGGTGACCGGGAAGGAGGAGATCAGGCCGGCCGGGACGCCGTAGGAGCCGTCGGAGACGACGCCCATGGAGGTCCAGTCGCCCTCGGCGGTGCCGTTGACCCAGGTGTGCACGTGGTCGATGGCGGCGTTGGCGGCCGAGGCGGCCGAGGAGGCGCCGCGGGCCTCGATGATGGCCGCGCCGCGCTTGGCGACGGTCGGGATGAAGTCGTTCTCCAGCCAGGCCTGGTCGCTACCGACGGCCTCGAAGGCCGGCTTGCCGGCGATCTCGGCCTGGAAGATGTCCGGGTACTGGGTCGCGGAGTGGTTGCCCCAGATGGTGACGCGCTTGATGTCGGAGACCAGGGCGCCGGTCTTGCCGGACAGCTGGCCGACCGCGCGGTTGTGGTCCAGGCGGGTCATCGCGGTGAAGCGCTCGGCCGGGACGTCCGGGGCGTTGCGCTGGGCGATCAGGGCGTTGGTGTTGGCCGGGTTGCCGACGACCAGGACCTTGATGTCGTCCGCGGCGTGGGCGTTGATGGCCTTGCCCTGCGGGCCGAAGATGCCGCCGTTGGCCGACAGCAGGTCGCCGCGCTCCATGCCGGCGGTGCGCGGGCGGGCGCCGACCAGCAGCGCGACGTTGGCGCCGTCGAAGGCCACGTTCGGCTGGTCGGTGATGGTGATGTCGCGCAGCAGCGGGAACGCGCAGTCGACGAGCTCCATGGCGGTGCCCTCGGCGGCCTTGAGGCCCTGCGGGATCTCCAGGAGGCGCAGGTTCACCGGCACGTCGGCACCGAGCAGGTGGCCCGAGGCGATGCGGAAGAGCAGCGCGTAGCCGATCTGGCCGGCCGCTCCGGTGATGGTGACGTTGACGGGGGTGCGGGTCATTTCTACCTTCTCCAGCAAATCGCCAGGTGCCCCAGGCACACCGGCGCACTGGAGCCGAGGATGATCTCTCGACATCGAGAGACCGGCGTCAGGTTATCGCAAAGGGAAGCGTACGCCGCGTGTGCGGGCGTGGCTGATGCGTCACAGCGGACTCCGCCCGGGAGGGCCCGGAACGCGCCGAGGCCCCGCCCGGGAGTCCCGGACGGGGCCGCGGCGCTCGGCGCCCAACCGCGGCTCGGCGCCGCCGGGCCGCGGCTCAGTGCTTGGGCCGGCCGATCAGCTGGCCGATGTTGTCCAGCAGCGGGACCTCCAGCCACGGGTTCGGCTGCGCGACCAGGGTCAGCAGCACGATCGAGGCGCCCAGGAAGGCCAGCACGATCACGTCGGTGAAGCGGCTGCGCACGGCCAGCATCCCGACCTCGGGCAGCACCAGCCGCAGCACCGCGCCGAGCAGCACGCCGGTGCCGAGGATCAGCAGCCCGTACTTGAAGCCGTCCTTGAAGTCGGCGAACCAGGTGACCGCGAGGCCGGCGCCGACCACCGACAGGACCAGCGTTATCGGCCACTGCCGGACCGGCAGGGCGTGGTCGCGCCCGAGGGCCGGGGCGGCCCCCTCGGGCGGCAGGGTGCCGGTGGTCTTGACCGGCCGTTGCCGGGACCGCGCCGGACGCGGTTCAGTCATGCTCGCCGTCCCTCGGGGGTCAGACGCCGGCGCGGCGCTCGGCCGCCTCGACGATGTTGTTGAGCAGCATCGCGCGGGTCATCGGGCCCACGCCGCCGGGGTTCGGGGAGATCCAGCCGGCCACCTCGGCCACCCCCGGGTGCACGTCGCCGACGATCTTGCCCTCGCTGCGGCTGACGCCGACGTCCAGCACCGCGGCGCCCGCCTTGACGTCCTCCGGCTTGACCAGGTGCGGCACGCCCGCGGCGGCCACGATGATGTCGGCCTTGCGCAGGTGCGCGCCGAGGTCCCGGGTGCCGGTGTGGCACAGGGTCACGGTGGCGTTCTCGCTGCGGCGGGTCAGCAGCAGGCCGATCGAGCGGCCGACGGTGACGCCGCGGCCGACCACGACGACCTCGGCGCCGTCGATCTCGACCTCGTGCCGGCGCAGCAGCTCGACGATGCCCAGCGGGGTGCAGGGCAGCGGGCCCTCGATGCCCAGGGCCAGTCGGCCGAGCGAGGTCGGGTGCAGGCCGTCGGCGTCCTTGTCCGGGTCCATCAGCTCCAGGACCGGGTTCTGGTCCAGGCCCTTGGGCAGCGGCAGCTGGACGATGTAGCCGGTGCAGGTCGGGTCGGCGTTGAGCTCGCGGACGACGTCCTCGACGTCCTGCTGGGTGGCGGTGGCGGGCAGCTCGCGCTGGATCGAGGCGATGCCGACCTCGGCGCAGTCCTTGTGCTTGCCGTTGACGTACCAGCGGCTGCCCGGGTCGTCGCCGACCAGGACGGTGCCGAGGCCGGGCGTGACGCCCTTCGCCTTGAGGGCCGCCACGCGGGCGGCGAGTTCGGACTTGATCGCGGCGGCGGTGGCCTTGCCATCGAGAATCTGGGCAGTCATGACCCCATTCTCCCGGATCGCGGCCGCCTCCCGTACCGGGGCCGCCCCGGCGACCGGACGGGCACGGAAGGCCCGCACCACGTTGCGGTTGCGCCACAGTCTCCGCACCACGCCCACAACCGGCTGGACAGCGCGCTGCCGTCCGGTTGACGATATGCGGGCATCCCCTGCCGCGACCGGGCCCGGTGACGGGCCGACGGTCCCGCAGCAGGGCGTACCCGGGGGAAAGAGCCAGTGATCCGACCACAGCACACCGCGCAGCCAGACCGCCACGGCGCCCTCACCGCGCCGTGCCCGTCCTCGCGTTCGATCACTGGCCCGTCACAGCACTGAGCCGGCCGCGCCCGTCACCGCCGCCGGGCTGTCACCGCGCTCCGATACCGTCCCGTTCCGTCGGCGACCCGACTCGCCGGCCGCAACCGGGCCCTCCGCCGTCCCGTCCCCGCGTTCCCGCAACTGCCCGGAGGCATCCATGAGTTACCCGCCCGACCCGAACAACCCGTACGGCCAGCAGCCGCCCGCGCCGGGCTACGGCTACCCGCAGCAGGCCCCGCCGCAGCCCGCGCCGGGCTACGGCTACCCGCCCCAGGCGGCCCCCGGTTACGGCTACGCGCCGGCCGTGCCGCAGTCCATGCCGGGCCTGGTGACGACCGCCCGGGTGCTGCTGTTCATCGTGGGCGGTGTGCAGGCGATCCTCGCGCTGGTCTACCTGCTCATAGGCGCCGCCGCCAAGGACGTCACCAACACGGCCAAGGCGACCACCAGCGACAACCCGTTCACCGCGCTGGGCGACGCCGCCGCCGGCATCCTGATCGTCGTCGCGGTCCTGTTCGCGCTGTTCGCCGCGCTCTCCATCACGCTGGGCGCCAAGTTCGGCAAGGGCGGCAACAACGTCCGGATCACCACCATCGTGTACGGCTCGCTCGGCAGCCTGGTCGGCCTGCTGATCCTGGCGGGCGCCGTCAGCGCCGGCACCGCCATCGGCTATGTGATGGCCGGTCTGTGGCTGGCCATCAGCATCATCTGGATCACCGCCATGTGCACCCAGGAGGGCTCCGGCTGGTTCAACCGGCCGCGCTACTGAGCACACGGCACGACCACGACGAAGCGGCCCGGCCCCTCGACCGAGGGACCGGGCCGCTTCGTGCCGCTCAGTGGAAGAAGTGGCGGGCGCCGGTGAAGTACATCGTCACGCCGGCCTCCCGGGCCGCCTCGACGACCTGCTCGTCACGGATCGAACCGCCCGGCTGGACGATCGCCCGGACACCGGCGGCGATCAGGATCTCCGGGCCGTCCGGGAACGGGAAGAAGGCGTCCGAGGCGGCGTACGAGCCCTTGGCCCGCTCGCCGGCCCGCTCGACCGCGAGCTTGCAGGAGTCGACCCGGTTGACCTGGCCCATGCCGACGCCGACCGAGGCGCCGTCCTTGGCCAGCAGGATCGCGTTGGACTTGACGGCCCGGCAGGCCCGCCAGGCGAAGGCCAGCTCGGCCAGCTCGGCCGCGGACAGCGCCTCGCCGGCGGCCAGCGTCCAGTTCGCCGGGTCGTCGCCCTCGGCCTGCACCCGGTCCGCGTCCTGGAGCAGCACGCCGCCGGAGATCGGGCGGACCTCCTGGTGGTTGGCCGGGGCCCCGGGGGCGACCAGCACCCGCAGGTTCTTCTTCCGGGCCAGCACCTCGACCGCGCCGTCCTCGTACCCGGGGGCCACCACGACCTCGGTGAAGATCGGGGCGATCTGCTCGGCCAGCTCGACGGTGACCGGGCGGTTGACCGCGATCACGCCGCCGTACGCGGAGACCGGGTCGCACTCGTGCGCCTTGCGGTGCGCCTCGGCGACGTCGGCGCCGGTCGCGATGCCGCACGGGTTGGCGTGCTTGATGATCGCGACGGCCGGCTCGGCGTGGTCGTACGCGGCGCGGCGGGCGGCGTCGGTGTCGACGTAGTTGTTGTACGACATCTCCTTGCCGTGCAGCTGCTGGGCACCGGCCAGGCCGCCGGTGCCGTCGCTGTACAGCGCGGCGCCCTGGTGCGGGTTCTCGCCGTAGCGGAGCACGTTCTGGCGCTCCCAGGTGGCGCCCAGGAACTCGGGGAACCGCTCGTCGCTGGGGGCGTAGCCGGCCTCGAACCAGGAGGCGACGGCCACGTCGTAGGCGGCGGTGTGGGCGAACGCGGCACCGGCCAGGCGCTTGCGGGTGGCCAGGTCGAAGCCGCCCTCGCGGACGGCGGTCAGCACGTCGGCGTAGCGGGCCGGGTCGACCACGACGGCCACCGACGGGTGGTTCTTGGCGGCGGCGCGGACCATGCTCGGGCCGCCGATGTCGATCTGCTCGACGCACTCGTCCGGGGTGGCGCCCGAGGCGACGGTGGCCTTGAACGGGTAGAGGTTCACCACGACCAGGTCGAAGGGCTCGACACCGAGCTCGGCCAGCTGCGCGCGGTGCGACTCCAGGCGCAGGTCGGCGAGCACGCCGGCGTGCACGCGCGGGTGCAGCGTCTTCACGCGCCCGTCCAGGCACTCCGGGAAGCCGGTCAGCTCGGAGACCTCCGTCACCGGGACGCCGGCGGCGGCGATCCGGCCGGCGGTGGAGCCGGTGGAGACGATGGCGACCCCGGCGGCGTGCAGGCCCTGGGCCAGCTCCTCCAGACCGGTCTTGTCGTACACGCTGATCAGCGCGCGACGGATCGGACGGATGTTCTCCGAAACGGGGGGCGTGGTGGAGCTCGCGCTCATGCCGGGATCCATACCTTTCGGTCCTCGATGCGGTGACCTTCGCGGGCCAGCCGGCCCACGACGTCGACGAGCAGCTTGCGCTCGACAGTCTTGATGCGCTCGTGCAGCGCGTCGCCGCCATCGGCGTGGTCGGCGTCGAGCACCTCGACGACGCCCTGCGCGATGATCGGCCCGGTGTCCACTCCGGCGTCGACCAGGTGGACGGTGCAGCCGGTGACCCTCACCCCGTACGCGAGCGCGTCGGTGACGCCGTGGGCGCCGGGGAAGGACGGCAGCAGTGCGGGGTGGGTGTTGACGATCCGCCCCGCGAAGGCCGCGATGAACTCGGGGCCGAGGATCTTCATGAAGCCGGCCGTGACCACCAGGTCGGGCTGGTGGGCGGCGACGGAGGCGGTCAGCGCGCGGTCCCAGTCGGCCCGGTCCGCGAAGTCCTTCACCCGGTGGACGAAGGTCGGCAGGCCCGCCCGCTCGGCACGCTCCAGGCCGGCGATCCCGTCCCGGTCCGCGCCCACGGCGACGATCCCGGCGCCGTACGCCGGGTCGGCGGCGGCGTCGATCAGGGCCTGGAGGTTGGTGCCGGAGCCGGAGACCAGCACCACCAGGCGGGCCGGTCCGGGCGTACGGGGCGGGAAGAGCTGGGCGGGGGCGGCGGCCACTGCGCGATTCTCCGTAGGTCGGGCGCCGCCCGCTGGTACGTCCACCGGCGGTGGGGCCACTACGAACGGCAGGTCGAGCGAGGGGGAACACCAGGAGAACCCGCCGCGACGCGGGACCGGGGGAACCCGTGGGAGCTGCTGACCGTCACCACGATAACGGCTGGTCGGAGGCCCCCTGCACCCTCCCTCCGGCGCTACGCGCGTAGTTGAGACGGGGATCTCCTCGGGCCCTTCGCACCGGAGTTGCGGGCGACCGGCCCCGGTACGGGCAGGCCCCCGACGGGCCCTCGAACGCTTGCGGGATCATTGGGGCGGAGGAGACCGCCCCCGAGCGCGACCCTCCGCACGAGCCCCGACCGAGAAGGAACGGCTGAACCCATGAGCAGCGGCGACGACACCGACGAGCGCAACCCCTTCGCGCCGCCGCCCGCGGACGCCCCGGACCAGCCGTGGCGGCCGCGCAGCCCCTGGCCCGGCCAGGGTCCGGAGGGCGACGGCGGCCAGGCTGGCGGTCCCGGCGGCGACCGCCCGCCGCACCCCCAGCAGTGGGGACCGGGCCCCGGCGAGGGCGGGCCCGGCCGTCGCCCCCAGGGTCCGCAGCCGCCCCGGCTCGACCTGGCGAACCCGGCCCACCGCAAGGCGCGCAACGCCGCGCTGGCCGGACCGTTCGCGCTGGTCTGCCTGTTCACCGGCTTCCACTGGATCGCCCTGCTGGCCGGCGTGCTCGGCATCGTCTGGGGCGTCGGCGCGCTCCGGGCCGGGCGGACCGCGACCGCCCCGGCTCCCGCCGCGGCACCGGCCGGGGCGTACGGCCAGGCCGGCCCGTACGGTCAGACCGGCCCCGTCGGTGCCCCGGCGCCGAACCCGCTCACCCCGGCCGCGCTCGCCGGGATCCTCACCGGCGCGATGACCGTCATGGTCGCCACCTCGGTGATCGGGCTCAGCGTCCACTACCGGGACTACGTCACCTGCGTGCGGGACTCGCTCACCAACGTCGGCGCCGAGAACTGCGACCGGTACGCGCCGCAGTGGTACGTGGACTTCAGCGGGAACGCCGAGTAGCGGGAACGCCCAGGAGCGGGAACGCCGAACGGCCGGCCCGACCGGGGTCAGTCGGCGGGGCGCCGGGCGGACAGCCGCAGCACGAGGGCGTGGGCACCGGCGCGCAGCCGCAGCGCGCTCCCGCGCGTCCGGGTCGCGAGCCGGGCGTAGGCGCCCGCGACGGACGCCGGGGCCCGGACCAGGTCCCCGGCCGGAGCCCCGGCCAGGTCGTCGTCCAGTGCCTCGGCCGGGTCCTCGGCCGGGGCGGGGCCGAGCGCGCGGTACCGCACCAGCAGGGCGCCCGGCACCGCCACCAGAGCGAGCCAGCCCGCCGCCGCCAGGCCCGTCCACCACGGCACCGGCCCGAGCCGGGCCATCCGCTCGGCCGCCAGCGCCCCGCCGGACAGCCAGCCCAGCACCGTCGCCCCGGTGCCGAGCAGCAGCGCGGCCGCCAGGGCCGCCGTCGCCGTCGCCGCGGGCGGCCACGGTCCGCCCCCGCCCGCCGGGGAGGGCCGGCCCGCCGCCGCCCGGCCCAGCAGGAGCGCGGGCACCAGCCCCGCCAGCAGCGGGAGCAGCAGCGCGGCCAGCCGCCAGCCGCCCGGGCCCTCCTGGGGCAGCAGGGCGAACAGCGGGAACTCCGGCACCGCGCCGAGTTCCGTCCCGCCCGGCGACACCAGCGACCCGGCGCCGACCTCGAAGCCCGGGCCCAGCGCGTACGCGGCGCCCCACAGCACCGCGTTCGGCAGCAGCACCACGGTGACCAGCAGCAGCCCGACCAGCGCGGCGGGCCCGCCGCCGAGCAGCGCCGTCCCGCGCCCGCCCCCGGCCACCGCGTCCAGCACCGCCGCCACCGCCACCAGCAGCCCGCCCGCCGCGAGCAGCCCCGCCGCGGCCGCACCCGCCGCCCGGCACACCGCGGGCGTGCCCCCGGTCGGCCGCCAGCCCGGCGGGAGCCGGTCGAACAGCGCCTCGGCATGGATCCGCGCCGCGCCCCCGGCCCCCTCCGTCCCGGCGGCTCCGCCGGACCGTGCGCCCGCCGCCGTCGCCAGCCCGGCCACCAGGCCCACCACCAGCAGGTCCGGCAGCACCCGGCTGCGGAACAGCCCGGCGCCCGCGCTGTGCAGCGCCACCACGACCGCCACCGCGCAGTACCCCGCCCAGAGCGCCAGCGGGCCGCCCCAGCGCGAGCGCAGCCCCCGCCGTGCCGCCACCCCGGCCCCCGCCCGGTACAGCCGCACCACGGCCAGGGCCCCGAGCAGCAGCGGAGTGACCGTCAGCGGGGCGTCCGCGCCGCCGCGCAGGACCGGCGCGCCGTGCCCGAGCAGCCAGAGCGCACCCGCCAACCGGGTGGCACCGGCCGCATCGGAGTCCGCGTACGGCGTCGCCACCCAGAGCCCGAGGACCGGCACCCCGACCACCGCGAGACCGACCAGCGCCGTCCGCACCCCCGCCAACAGGTCGGCCAGCGCCGGGCGTCCACCCAATTCGCCGGGCACTTCCAGGAGCGGACGGCCCATCAGCTGCGTCATGCGCCTCATGGTGCCAAGGCGACTCGCCATGCTCCGTGAACCGGCAAACCGCCGCCGTGTCCCAGATTATTGTCTTATGCGCCTTTTCAGACCCTGCCCCCAAGCCGCCGCCGCCCCGGCCCGGAGCGTCTGATGACCACGCCACCCGCCCGTGCCACCGATCCCCTGCGGAAGCTGACCCCCCGTGAGGCCCAGGCCCTCACCCACCTGGCCGCCGGACACGGCCTCGATCACACCGCCGCCGCACTCGGCGTCACCACCGCGACCGCCCGCAGTTATCTGCACCGGGCCATGCGCAAACTCGGCTGCCCCACCGAAGCCGCCGCGATCGCCCTGCTCAGGACCGCACCCCCGACCGGCCCGGGCCGGCGCCCCCCGGCCGCCCCCACCGGCACCGACCGTACGCGAGTGGCCCCCACTGCCCCGGGAGAACGCAGCGGCATGACCAAGACCACCCCGACCGGCGGGAAGCCCGGCACCGACAGCGACCGCCGCCACCGCTCCCCCGGCGTCGGCAGCGGACCCGGCACCGGCCCCGGCCGGTCGACGGCGCACGGCGAGCCCGGCACCCCGGCGGCCTCCGGGCCGAGCCGGCAGTCCGGCAAGCACCAGGGCCAGCCGCAGGGCCCGGCCGCGCGCCCCGGGCCCGCCCCGGGCAAGCCCGAGGGTCGGCGCCGTCGTCCCGCGGACGGCGCGCGCGGCCCACAGGGGGCCGGGCGCAAGCCGGGCACCCCCACCGCCCCCACCGCCGCCGCGGTCACCGCCCCGACCGCCGCCCCGGGCCCGGCCGCTCCCCAGCCACCTGCGGCCGCCCGGCCCGCGGCCGCGTCCGTGGCCGGTCCCGGTTCCGGTTCCGGTTCCGCCCCCGGCGGGCGGGACGCCGCCGACTCCCGTGAACGGATCAGCGCGGCCCTCAGCGAGGCGGGCCACGGACGGGACCTGACGGAGAGCTTCGAGGAGCTGTACGAGGCCGCGCACACCCGGCTGGTGCAGCAGGTGTTCCTGCTGACCGCCTGCCGACACCGCGCGGTGCACTGCGTGCGGCGGGCGTTCGGGGAGGCCCGGCAGGACTGGGGCGGGGTGGTCGGCTCGGGCGATCCGGAGGGCTGGGTGCGGGTGCGGGCCTGCGAGCTGGCGCTGTCGCCGTGGCGGCGCGGCGGCCCCCGGCGGGTGCACGCGTGGACGCTGCCGCACCGGCGGATCCGGGTCCGGCCGGCCGACGAGGCCCAGTCGGTGCTGCCGGACCACGACCGGTTGACCGACCGGGACAAGGCGCTGTTGAAGGCCCTGCGGCGGCTGTCCCGGCCGCAGCGGCGGGCGCTGGTGCTGCACGACGGGCTGGGGCTGCCGGCGGCGGCGGTCGCGGTGGAGGTGGAGTCGACCCGGGCGGCCGCCGAGGGGCGGGTGTGGGCCGCACGGACGGCACTGGCGCAGTGGGTGCCGGAGCTGGTGGGGCCGGACCCGGCGGCGCCGGGGTTCGCGGACGGGCTGAGCGGGCTGCTGCACCGGGCGGCGGTGCGGGGCTGCCCGGAGCCGCACCGGGCGCCGGTGCCGGTGCTGCGGGCCAAGCACCGGATGGGCACGGCCGCTCGGACGGGCGCGGCGGTGCTGCTGACGGTGGCCGTGGGCGGGGCGACGGTGGCGACGCTCTCCGGGCTGCGTCCGGCGGCGCTGTTCCACCGGCCGGAGCAGCCGGTCCCCGCGCTCTGCGTGCCGGCCCCGACGGCGGAGGTGGAGGCCCCGGGCGTGCCGCTGCTGCCGGGCGGGGCGCCGAACGGCATCACCAGCCTGTGGTGCAGTCCGACGCCGGGGCTGGAGGCGGTGGTGGCGGAGCCGCAGGCCCAGGCGGTCGCGCGCTGGGAGCTGCCGGCCGCGGCCCGGGGCGTGGCCCCGCCGCCGCAGCAGGACCCGGCGGTCTGCCCGACCTGGTCGCCGCTGCCCTGCGCCACCGGTCCGGGGCACTGACGCGCCGACGGCACCGGGAACGGCGAGCGCCCCCGCCCACAGGGGCGGGGGCGCTCGGCGCGCGGGTGACCGGGATCAGCCCTTGGCGGCGATGATCTCGCGGGCCAGGCGGGCGGTCTCGGACGGCGTCTTGCCGACCTTGACACCGGCGGCCTCGAGGGCCTCCTTCTTCGCCTGGGCGGTGCCCGAGGAGCCCGAGACGATGGCGCCGGCGTGGCCCATGGTCTTGCCCTCGGGGGCGGTGAAGCCCGCGACGTAGCCGACGACCGGCTTGGTGACGTGCTCGGCGATGTAGGCCGCGGCACGCTCCTCGGCGTCGCCACCGATCTCACCGATCATGACGATGATCTCGGTCTCCGGGTCCTCCTGGAAGGCCTTGAGGGCGTCGATGTGGGTGGTCCCGATGACCGGGTCACCGCCGATGCCCACGGCCGAGGAGAAGCCGATGTCGCGCAGCTCGTACATGAGCTGGTAGGTCAGGGTGCCCGACTTCGAGACCAGACCGATCTTGCCGGAGGTGGTGATGTCGGCCGGGATGATGCCGGCGTTCGACTGTCCGGGGCTGATCAGGCCGGGGCAGTTCGGGCCGATGATCCGGGTCTTGTTGCCCTTCGAACCGGCGTGCGCCCAGAAGGCGGCGGTGTCGTGCACCGGAACGCCCTCGGTGATGACGACGGCCAGGCCGATCTCGGCGTCGATGGCCTCGATGACGGCGGCCTTGGTGAAGGCCGGCGGCACGAAGAGGACGGAGACGTCGGCGCCGGTCTCCTTCATGGCCTCGGCGACGGAGCCGAAGACCGGGATCTCGGTGCCGTCGACGTCGACCGTGGTGCCGGCCTTGCGCGGGTTGACACCGCCGACGATCTGGGTGCCGGAGGCGAGCATGCGGCGGGTGTGCTTCATGCCCTCGGCGCCGGTCATGCCCTGGACGATGACCTTGCTGTCCTTGGTAAGGAAGATAGCCATGGTGTTAAGTCCCCTTCCTTACTTGTTGGCCAGCTCGGCGGCGCGGTCAGCGGCGCCGTCCATGGTGTCCACGCGCTGGACCAGCGGGTGGTTGGCGTCGTCGAGGATCTTGCGACCCAGCTCCGCGTTGTTGCCGTCCAGGCGGACGACCAGCGGCTTGGTGACGTTCTCGCCCTTGCTCTCCAGGAGCGCGAGGGCCTGCACGATGCCGTTGGCGACCGCGTCACAGGCGGTGATGCCACCGAAGACGTTGACGAAGACCGACTTGACGTCGGGGTCGCCCAGGATGATCTCCAGGCCGTTCGCCATGACCTCGGCGGAGGCGCCGCCACCGATGTCCAGGAAGTTGGCGGGCTTGACGCCGCCGTGGTTCTCACCGGCGTAGGCGACCACGTCGAGGGTGCTCATGACGAGGCCCGCGCCGTTGCCGATGATGCCGACCTGGCCGTCGAGCTTGACGTAGTTCAGGCCCTTGGCCTTGGCAGCGGCCTCCAGCGGGTTGGCCGCGGCCTTGTCCTCGAGCGCCTCGTGCTCGGGCTGACGGAACTCGGCGTTCTCGTCCAGGGAGACCTTGCCGTCGAGCGCGATGATCTTGCCGTCGCCGGACTTGATCAGCGGGTTGACCTCGACGAGGAGGGCGTCCTCCTTGATGAAGACGGTCCACAGCTTCTGCAGGACGTCGGCGACCTGGTCGGCGACCTCGGCCGGGAACTTCGCCGCGGCGACGATCTCGGCGGCCTTCTCCGGGGTGCAGCCCTCGTTGGCGTCGACCGGGATCTTGGCGAGCGCCTCGGGGTTCTGCTCGGCGACGACCTCGATCTCCACGCCGCCCTCGACGCTGGCCATGGCCAGGAAGGTGCGGTTGGTGCGGTCCAGCAGGAACGAGACGTAGTACTCGTCCTTGATGTCCGCGGTCTGGGCCAGCATCACCTTGTGAACGGTGTGGCCCTTGATGTCCATACCGAGGATCGCCTCGGCCTTGGCGACGGCGTCGGCCGGGTCGGCGGCGAGCTTCACGCCACCGGCCTTGCCACGGCCGCCGACCTTCACCTGAGCCTTGACGACGGCGCGTCCGCCGAAGCGCTCGGCGATGGCGCGAGCGGCTTCGGGGGTCTCGATGACATCACCGTCAAGCACGGGCACGCCGTGCTTGGCGAAGAGGTCCCTCGCCTGGTACTCGAACAGGTCCACGTGTGTTCGTCCTTGTTCGTGGTCGCGGATTGTGTCTCTACGAGCGTGCCACGGCA
Source organism: Kitasatospora sp. NPDC001309 (assembly GCF_042896295.1). Classification (NCBI taxonomy): domain Bacteria; kingdom Bacillati; phylum Actinomycetota; class Actinomycetes; order Kitasatosporales; family Streptomycetaceae; genus Kitasatospora; species Kitasatospora sp. NPDC001309. The sequence continues at coordinate 46,609 of NZ_JBIAXC010000042.1, forward strand.
GGATCTTCGCTGCGGGTCGTCGAAGCGGTGCGGGTACGCAGAGGTACGGCCTTGCGGCCCACACAGCCACGGGCGCACACGTCAATCAACACGCGCGTCACGTCCGTCTGGCAGGTTATCCCCGTGGGACGGGACTGTTCCGCCCGGGGCCTGTCCGCCATGGGTGAGAACCGTCACAGATCGGCCTCCGGCCGTCGACGGCACCCGCGGTCCACCGATCGAGTGATTCACACGTTCGAGTGAAGTCGTCACCCCCCGGTCAAAGCTCCCGGTCAGGGGCTCCCGGTCAGGGCTCCCCGTCGGCCGCCCCCGTCGGGTGCTGCGGGATCGGACGCTTCTCGATCGCCGCCGCCATGATCCCGGGGAAGGCGTCCGGGGTGCAGGCGAAGGCCGGGGCGCCGAGCGCGGCCAGGGCGGCGGCGTGGGCGTGGTCGTACGCGGGGGCGCCCTCGTCGGACAGCGCGAGCAGCGCGACGAACTGGACGCCCGCCGCCTTCATCGCGGCGACCCGCCGCAGCATGCCGTCCCGGACACCGCCCTCGTACAGGTCGCTGATCAGCACCACGACGGTCTCCGACGGCCGGGTGATCCTCGACTGGCAGTAGGCGAGGGCCCGGTCGATGTCGGTGCCGCCGCCGAGCCGGGTGGCGAACAGGACGTCCACCGGGTCGGTCAGCTGCTCGGTGAGGTCGACCACCGAGGTGTCGAAGACGACCAGCCGGGTGTCCAGGCTGGGCATCGAGGCGAGCACCGCGCCGAACACCGCGGCGTGGACGACGGACGGCGCCATCGAGCCGGACTGGTCGACGCAGAGGATGACGTCCTTCCTCACCGCCCGCCGGGCCCGGGCGTGGCCGACCAGCCGCTCGGGCACGACGGTGCCGTGCTCGGGCAGGTAGTTCCTCAGGTTGGCCCGGATCGTCCGGTCCCAGTCGATGTCCCGGTGGCGCGGCCGGTTCACCCGGGCGCTGCGGTCCAGGGCTCCGCCCAGGGCGGTCCTGGTCCGGTCCGCCAGTCGGCGCTCCAGGTCGGCGACCACCTTGCCGACCACGGCCCGGGCGGTCTCCCGGGTGGTCTCGGGCAGCGCGTGCCGGAGCGACAGCAGGGTGCCGACCAGGTGCACGTCCGGCTCGACGGCCTCCAGCATCTCCGGCTCCAGCAGCAGCCGGTCCAGGCCGAGCCGGGTGATCGCGTCCTGCTGCATCAGCTGGACGACGGTGGACGGGAAGTACTCCCGGATGTCGCCCAGCCAGCGGGCCACCTGCGGGGCCGAACCGCCCAGCCCGGCCGCGCGGCGGCCGCCCCGGGGCGTCCTGCCGCCCTCCTCCGGCGCACCCCGGTAGAGCGCGGCGAGGGCGCCGTCCATCGCGGCGTCGCGACCGCGCAGGGTGCAGCCGGTCCCGTCGGCCGCGCCGCCGAGCACCAGGCGCCAGCGGCGCAGCCGTTCGTCGGTCGGGGTCGATGCCATCGGGTCCTCCTGGTGCGGCGGGCGGGTCGGGGGCGGGCGGGGTCAGGTGTCGCGGCCGGCGGGCTGGCGGGGGATCCGCGGGCGGACGCCGAGCAGGACGGCCAGCACCGGGACGGCCGCGTCGGCGCGGTCCGGGTCCAGTGCGCCGCCGGTCCCGGGCGCCGCCGGGGCGGCGTCCAGCGGACCGGCGGCGACCCGGGCGCCGATGGTGGTGCGCACGCCCGCCTCCAGCCCGGCGAAGGTGCGCCGCAGCAGTGGCAGGACATCGGTGAACACCTCGCCGCCGACCCCGCAGAGCCACTCGTCCAGCAGGGCGAGCAGCCGGGGGTCGTGCAGCAGCAGGGCGCCGCCGCCGGCGAGGAAGCCCTCGACCCAACCGGCCGCGTCGGCCGGGGCGTTGGCCGTCGACAGCACCAGCCGGAGCCGTCGGCCGACCTCCTCCGCGTCCAACCGGCCGTCATCGAGCAGCAGCCGGACGGCGCGGCCGCGCAGCAGGCCGGGGACGCCGGTGGCCGGGGAGCCGGCGGGCTCGCGGCGGGCCAACGAGCGCAGGGCGGTGGCCCAGCGCTCGGGCAGTCCGTCGGGCAGTCCGTCGGGGGCCCCGGCGGCATCGGCGACAGCAGCAGTACCGACAACAGTGGTACCGGCGGCGGCCGGGCCCGGGCCGAGCAGGGCGATCGCGCCGTGCACCTCGTCGATCCGGGCCCGCATCGCCGCCGCCCCGTCCGCGTCCAGGCCGACGCAGGCGGGTGGCAGCCCGACGCAGACCCGCTCGGCCAGCCCGGCCGCGGCCCCGGCCAGCGCGCCGTGGTCGGTGCCGCGCACGTCGCCGTAGCGCAGCGCCCGGACCAGCGCCGGCAGCGCGGCCGCCAGGTGCGCGACATCGGTGTCCAGGGCCGCGCAGTCCGCCAGCACCCGCATCACCGCGGGCAGCGCACCGGACAGCCCGGCCAGCAGGCAGGTCTCCACCAGGCCGGTCAGCTCGGCGAGTTCGACGGCGGCGCGGGCGGTGCCGACCGCCTTGCCGACGGCGGCCTGCTCCACCGTGGTGCCCCACTGGGCGGCCTCGGCGATCCGGACCGCGAACTCCGGCTGCCAGCAGAGCCGCCAGCTCTCCCGGAAGGTGCCGGTGGAGTGGACCGGGGACCGGGCCGGCACGCCCCACCCGACGCCCAGCAGCCGCAGCCGGTGCAGCAGCCGGGAGCGGGCCGCGTCGGTGTCCTTGCGCAGGTCGAGGTCGAGGTCCCGGGGCGCGGCCTCCGGTCTGAGCCGCAGCGAGCGCTGCAGCCGCGCCAGGTCGCGCTGCAGCGGCACCGCCGGTGCGCCGTCCGGCACCTCGCCGAGCGCGTCGCCGACCACCAGGCGGTCCCGGACGAGTTCCAGCGCGACGTCCGAACCCTCGCAGAGCACCGCGCGGACGGCGTCCAGGGTCTCGGTCAGCCCGGCGAGCGGGCGGCCGCGCAGCACCGCGAGGGTCTCGGCGAGCCGGACCGCCTCGATCACGTGGGCGGAGGAGACCGGGTGGTCCTCGGCGCGCAGCAGGTCGGCGGCCCGGGTGAGCCAGCGCGGCACCGGGTCGCCCTCGGTGCTGAACAGGTGGTGGTACCAGCCGGGCGACCGGACGCCCGCGCCGTAGCCGGCGGCCTGGGAGAGCCGGCGGTGCGTCCACGGGATCCAGGTGATGTCCGCCCGCACCCTCTTCGGCAGCCCGGCGAGCAGGGCCCGGTCGTGCGCGACGGTGGGCGCGGTCGCCAGCGCGGGCACGTGGAAGGCGCCGCAGACCACGGCGATCCGGCGGTGACCGGCCCGCCGGGCGGCCCGGATCCGCTGACGCATGTGGGCCTCCCGCAGTTCGTCCCGGCGGGACTCGCCGAGGCCCTCGGCGCGCAGCGCCGCCATCGCCTCGGCGACGGCGGCGAACGGTGCCAGCGCGTCCGCGCCGGGGGCGCGGTGCTCGACCACGTCCTCCCACCAGCGCTCCGGGTCGTCGTGGCCGGCGGCCCCGGCGAGCAGCGCCAGCGGGTCCGCGGGCGGTTCCTCGGCGGCCTCCCCGCCCTCCTCGGCCGGGTCGTCCGCCCGGTCCCAGGGCCGGTCCCCCGCGGCCGGTACGAAGGCGTACCCGGCGGGCAGGTCGATGAAGTGCACCGGCAGGCCGTGGTCCACCGCGTACCGGATCGCCACCCACTCCGGGGAGAACGCGGCGTACGGCCAGAACGCGGCCCGCGACGGGTCGTCCACCGCGTGGGCGAGCAGGGCGACCGGCGGCACCAGGTCCTTCCCGGCCGCCAGGTGGACGACGGCGTCGGCCTCCACCGGGCCCTCGATCAGCACCGCGTCCGGCCGCCACTGCGCCAGCGCGGCCGCCACCGCCCGGGCCGAGCCGGGGCCGTGGTGCCGGATGCCCAGCAGGGCGACCTCCGAGGTCACGCCGTCACCTCGCGGGCCGCGCGGTAGAAGTCCTTCCAGCCGTCGCGCTCGCGCACCACCCCTTCGACGTACTCGCGCCACACCGCCCGGTCCGCCACCGGGTCGCGGACGACCGCGCCGAGGATGCCGGCCGTCACGTCCCCGGCGCGCAGCACGCCGTCGCCGAAGTGGGTGGCCAGGGCCAGGCCGTTGGTCACGACCGAGATCGCCTCGGCGGTGGAGAGGGTGCCGCTCGGGGTCTTGACCTTCGTCCGGCCGTCCACGGTGAGACCGGCCCGCAGCTCCCGGAAGACCGTCACCACGCGCCTGATCTCCTCGGCGCCGCCGGGCAGTTCGGGCAGGTCGAGGGAGCGGCCGAGCTGGTTGACCCGGCGGGTGACGATGTCGACCTCCTCGTCCAGCGAGCCGGGCAGGGGCAGCACCACGGTGTTGAAGCGGCGGCGCAGCGCGCTGGACAGCTCGTTGACGCCGCGGTCCCGGTCGTTGGCGGTGGCGATCACGTTGAAGCCGCGCACGGCCTGCGTCTCGCCGCCCAACTCCGGTACCGGCAGGGTCTTCTCGGACAGGATGGTGATCAGGCCGTCCTGCACGTCGGCCGGGATGCGGGTGAGCTCCTCGATCCGGGCGAGCTTGCCGTCCGCCATCGCCCGCATCAGCGGCGAGGGCACCAGGGCGTCCCGGCTGGGGCCTTGGGTCAGCAGCCGGGCGTAGTTCCAGCCGTACCGGACGGCCTCCTCGGGGGTGCCCGCGGTGCCCTGCACCAGCAGCGTGGAGTCGCCGCTGACCGCGGCGGCCAGGTGCTCGGACACCCAGGTCTTCGCGGTGCCGGGCACGCCGAGCAGCAGCAGCGCGCGGTCCGTCGCCAGGGTGGTGACGGCGACCTCGACGATCCGGCGCGGACCGATGTACTTGGGGGTGATCCGGGTGCCGTCCGGCAGCTCGCCGCCGAGCAGGTACGTCGCCACGGCCCACGGCGAGAGCTTCCAGCGCTCGGGGCGCGGGCGGTCGTCCTGGGCGGCCAGCGCGGCCAGTTCGCCGGCGAACGCGTCCTCGGCGTGCTGCCGCAGAACGTCGGTCATGGGGGCTCCTTGAGGTCGGCCGCCGGGCCCGCGGGTGCCCCGGTGGTGAGGTGAACGGAGGGAGCCAGGTCGGCGTCCCGGCCTGTGGGAACCACCTTGCAACGCGGCACTGACAACCGCCGGACGGGCGCCGGACGGGCCGTCAGCCACTGTCAGTGCCCCCGCCTACCGTCGGTCGCATGGAGGAACGCTGGAGCACCGAACACGTCCTGTCGCTGGCCCCTGACGCCACGTCGCGCAAGGCCGCGGGCGAGCTGTCCGCGCCCGCGCCCTGGACCGGCACGGGCACCGACGGCGCCGCCCTCTGGGGCGAGTGCCGGGGCGGCGGCCGCACGCCGTACCGCACCGTGATCGAACTCGCCACGCCCGCCTACCGGTGCAGCTGCCCCGGCCGGAAGCTCCCGTGCAAGCACGCGCTCGGACTCCTCCTGCTGTGGAGCGGCGCCCCCGAGGCCGTACCGGCCGGCGAGCCCGCCGACTGGGCGGCCGAATGGCTGGAGGCCCGGCGGGAACGGGCCGAGAAGCGCGCGAGCGCCCCGGCCGACCCGGAGGCCGCCCGCCGCCGGGCCGAGCGGCGCGGCGCCCGGGTCGCGGCCGGCGCGGCCGAACTGCGGCTGCGGCTCGCCGACCGGATCCGGCACGGCCTGGCCGACCAGTCCTCGGCCGGCCCCTGGGAGGAGGTCGCGGCCCGGATGGTCGATGCCCAGGCCCCCGGACTCGCCGCCCGGGTACGGGAGTTGGACACCCTGCCGGAGGACCGGCTGCTGGAGGAGTACGCGATGCTGCACCTGCTGGCCACCGCCGCCACCCGGGTCGACGAGCTGCCGGCCGCGCTGGCCGCCACCGTCCGCGCCCGGGTCGGCTACACCCTGGACGCCGCCGAGGTGCTCGCCGGCCCGACCGTACGGGACCGCTGGCTGGTGCTCGGCAGCCGCACCGTGCCGATGGAAGGGGCGACCGACGAGCGGCTCACCACCCGCCGGGTCTGGCTGAGCGGCGCCAAGACCGGCCGCCCCGCCCTGCTGCTCGCCTTCGGCCGCCCCGGCCGGGCCCCCGACCTCGCCCTGCCCACCGGCCACCTGCTGGAGGCCGAACTCGCCTACCACCCCGGCGCCCGCCCGCTGCGCGCCGTGCTCGGCACCCGCTACGGCGCCCCCGGGCCCGGCCCGGCCGCCCCGCCCGCCGGGCTCACCGTCGCCGAGGCGGTCGCCGGGTACGGCGGCGCGGTGGCCGACGACCCGTGGCTGGACAGCTGGCCGACCGTGCTCGCCGGGGTCGTCCCGGTCCGCGCCCCGGACGGCTGGCACCTGACGGACGGCCACCACACCGTCCCGGTACGGCCCTCGGCCGTCCCCGAGGCCGCCCTGTGGCGGCTGGCCGCGGTCTCCACCGGCCGCCCGCTGACGGTCTTCGGCGAGTACGGCCACCAGGGTTTCGCCCCGGTCACCGCCTGGACCGCCGAGCACCGCCCGGTCGGCCTCACGTCCGTCTAGGCCCTGTCCGGCCGATCCCGCCGGGCGCGCCCCAAGGAGAACCCGACGTCCCAGGAGAACCGACGATGACCCTCACCCAGGACCCGTGGGAGCCGCTGCGGACCAGCGCCCTGCTCGGCACCGACCGGCGGCCGCTGCCGCCCACCGCGCTGCCGCTCGCCGAGGCCGTGGACCCGTCCGACCCGGCCACCGCCCTGCTGGAGCTGGCCGCGCTGGCCACCGTCCGCCGCCGGGCCGGCGCCCTGCCGGTACCGGCCGCCGGGCCGCCCGGGCCACCCGCCCCCGAGGACCCCCGCCCCGAACTGCCCGAGGCCGCCGCCCGCCGGCTGGCCGTCCTGCTCGGCGGGCGCACCGGCGGCACCGGCGGCGCCACCCTGGCCAACCTCGCCGAGCTGCTGCCGCAGTGGCTCGCCGCCGCCCGGGCCGCGGGCCTGCGGCCGCCCGCCGCGCTGATCCCCGGACTGCTCGACGCCGCCCGGGCCCGCAGCGAACTGCGCTCCGACGCCGTCGCGCTGGCCGGCCCGCCGGGCCGCTGGCTGGCCGCGCAGAACCCCGACTGGCGGTTCGTGCTGCGCACCACCGCCGCCGGGCCGGCCCGGCGGCCGGCGGACCCGGGCACCCCGGCCGACCCGGCGGACCCGGCGGACCCGGCCGACCACCGGCTGTGGCACGAGGGCCTGTTCGCCGAGCGGGTCACCCACCTGACCCTGCTGCGCCGCCACGACCCGGCCGCCGGACTGGAGCTGCTGCGCAGCACCTGGCCCACCGAGCGCGCCGAGGACCGGCTGCTCTTCCTGGACGCCCTCCAGGACGGCCTCTCCCCCGCCGACGAGCCCTTCCTGGAGGCCGCCCTGGGCGACCGCAGCAAGAACGTCCGCGCCACCGCCGCCGAACTGCTCTCCACCCTGCCCGACTCGGCGCTCGCCCGGCGGATGGCCGAGCGGGCCCGGGCCGCCGTCCGGCTCGCCGGCAGCGGCACCCACCTGCTGGTCACCCCGCCCACCGAGTGCGACGAGCGGATGCAGCGCGACGGCATCGCCCCCAAGTCCCCCACCGGGCGCGGCGAACGGGCCTGGTGGTTCGGCGAGTTGGTGGCCGCCGCGCCGCTGTCGGTCTGGCCGGCCGACACCGGTCTGACGCCCGGGCAGCTGCTCGCGCTGCGGGTCGGCGACAGCCTGGACGAGACCAGCAGCAGCTGGGCCGACGACCTGCGGGAGGCCTGGGCGCGCGCCGCCGTGCGCCAGCACGACGCCGACTGGGCCCGCGCCCTGCTCGGCCCGGCCCCCGCCCCGCCGGCCCGGGGCGCCGGGCGGGCCCGGGGCGCGCGGGTCACCGGAGCCCCGGCGAAGCTGCTGGCCGTGCTCCCGCCCGAGGAGCGGGCCGCCTGGACGGCCGCCTTCGTCGAGGTGCACGGCCTGGCCGAGGCCTTCCAACTGCTCGGGGCCTGCGCCACCCCGTGGACGCCGCCGCTGTCCACCGCCGTGGTGACGGCGCTGGCCCGGGCCGCCGCCTCCGGCGCGTACCCGTGGAGCCACAGCGGGGTGCTCGGGATGACGGAGCGGGCGCTCGCCCCCGGGACGGCCGCCGCGGTGGAGGAGCTGGCCGCCGGGGCCCCGCCCGACTCCGCCTGGTCGGAGACCTTCGCCCGGCTGGCCGGGACCCTGCGCTTCCGGGCGGCGATGCTCGACGAACTGACGGTCACGCCGGGTTGACGCACCGGCGGGCCGGGCAGCCGGTACGGCCGGGCGGGCAGCACGGCCGTACCGGAGCGCACCCCGGGAACGCCCGAGCGGGCCGGTCCAGGACGGACCGGCCCGCTCGGCGCGCGGCGGAGCTCAGCCGGCGGTCCGCAGGTTGGCCTCGACCCAGGCGACCACGTCCCGGGTGGTGGTGCCCGGGGTGAAGATGTCGGCGATGCCCATCGCCTTGAGCTCGGCGATGTCCTCGTCCGGGATGATCCCGCCGCAGAAGACCTTGATGTCCTCGGCGTCCCGCTCCTTCAACAGCTCCAGCACCCGGGCGCACAGGGTCATGTGGGCGCCGGAGAGGATCGACAGCCCGATGCCGTCCGCGTCCTCCTGGATCGCGGTGTCGACCACCTGCTCGGGGGTCTGGTGCAGCCCGGTGTAGATGACCTCCATACCGGCGTCGCGCAGGGCGCGCGCGATGACCTTGGCGCCACGGTCGTGACCGTCGAGCCCCGGCTTGGCGACCACCACACGGATCGGCCCCGACACACTCATCACTGCCTCCTGGACCTCGTCGTCCATCATCCGACCGGGCTTCGTGGGCCCACGGTGCGGTTGACGCGGTTAACGCTCGATAACCAACCAACCTGAGGGGAGATTAGCGCCACCCGCCCCGGTTGGCCGAGCCACCTCCCAAGAGGAGGGCAAAGTCACAGCGCCGGGCCTTGCTACCAGCGGGTACTCCCGTCGACGGGCCCCCGGACACCGCGCGGACCCCCGTGCGCCCCCTTGACAACCGGCGGTTTTTCCGGGGTGTCGGCCGTGGGGCTACAGTCACGCCTGTTTACCTCGCCCGACGACGTGACCGAGGCCCACCGAGGAGGCAGCCCCCGATGGCTCCCGAAGCAGCCGCCCGCCCCACCCGTGCGGAGCTGCGCCTCGCCGCCCGCGAGCAGTCCCGCGCCCAGCGCCGCGGCGCCGCCAAGGCGGCCACCCGGGCCGCCCTGTTCCGGGTCGCGGTGCCCTCGGTGGCCGCGCTCGGGGTCGCCGGGGCGGCGGGCGCGGCGGTGGTCCAGGAACAGGCCGACCGGGCGCCGGCCCAGGCCTCGGCGCCCGACGCCCCCACCGGACCGGCCGCAGCGCAGAGCGCCCGGCAGGCGCTCGCCCACACCGACCAGGACCAGGCCTCGCGCGGCGACGCCCGCGGGCCGCTGACCGGCACCCAGCCCGGCGACGGCACGCCCACCGCCACCCCGACCGCCCAGCCGACCCCCGAGCCGGTCAAACCCAAGGTGGTCATGCCGGTCGCCCGGCACGGCCTGGGCGAGCTGTTCGGCGCCTCCGGCGAGCACTGGGCCCGGCGGCACACCGGTATCGACTTCCCGGTGGACGGCGGCTCCGAGGTGTACGCCGTCACCGACGGCACGCTCCGGACGCAGTGGAACCCGTTCTACGGCTACATGTCGATGCTGAAGATGCCGGACGGCACCGAGGCCTGGTACTGCCACCTGCGCAGCTACAAGGTCCGCAAGGGGCCGGTGAAGCAGGGCGACGTGATCGCCTTCGTCGGCAGCAGCGGCAACAGCACCGGACCGCACCTGCACTTCGAGATCAGGCCGAAGGACAGCGGGCCGATCGACCCGCTGCCCTGGTTCCTCGCGAACGGGCTGGACCCGAGGTAGCCCCCGGGGCCCGCCGCGGACGCCCTACAGCTTCTCGACCGGCGCGTAGCGCAGCACCAGCCGCTTGCGGCCGCCCGAGCCGAAGTCCACCTCGGCCTGCGCGTTGTCGCCGGCGCCCGTCACGCCCACCACGGTGCCCAGCCCGAAGGTGTCGTGGGTGACCCGGTCGCCGACGGCGAGCGAGGCGACCTCGCGCTCCACGACCTTGCCGCCGCGCCGCACCGACTGCCCCCAGCCCGCCTTCGGCGCGGCCGAAGCGGACGACGAGGACCGCGAACTCCCGCCCCCGGACGAGGACTTGCCCCAGGAGGAGCCCGAGGAGAAGCCGCGCTGGACCGGCGCCTGGGCCGCCCCCGTCCGCTTCCACTCGACCAGCGCCCCCGGGATCTCCTCCAGGAACCGCGAGGCCGGGTTGTAGGCCGGCTGCCCCCAGGCACTGCGCAGCACCGAACGGGTCAGGTAGAGCCGCTCGCGGGCCCGGGTGAGGCCGACGTACGCGAGCCGGCGCTCCTCCTCCAGCTCCTTGACCTGGTTGAGCGCCCGCATGTGCGGGAAGATCCCGTCCTCCATGCCGGTCAGGAAGACGACCGGGAACTCCAGGCCCTTGGCGGTGTGCAGGGTCATCATCGTGATGACGCCCTGGCCCTCCTCGTCGTCGTCCGGGATCTGGTCGGAGTCGGCGACCAGCGCGACCCGCTCCAGGAAGTCGGCCAGCGAGCCGACCGGCGGCGCGCCGTCCTCCCCAGCGTCCGGCCGCTCGCCCGGGTCCTGCTCGTACTCCAGCGCCACCGACGCGAGTTCCTGGAGGTTCTCCACCCGGGTCTCGTCCTGCGGGTCGGTGGAGGCCTGGAGCTCGGCCAGGTAGCCGGTCTCCTCCAGGACGGCCTCCAGCACCGCCGCCGGGCCCGCGCCCGACTCGACGACCTGGCGCAGCCCGGCCATCAGGACGTTGAACTTCTTGACGGCGTTGGCCGAGCGCGCGGCCATCCCGTACGCCTCGTCGACCCGCACCAGCGCCTGGGCGAAGGAGATCCGCTCCCGGGCGGCCAGCGCGTCGACCATCGCCTCGGCCCGCTCACCGATGCCGCGCTTGGGCACGTTGAGGATCCGGCGCAGCGGCACGGTGTCCTCCGGGTTGGAGAGCACCCGCAGGTAGGCCAGGACGTCCCGGACCTCCTTGCGCTCGTAGAAGCGCACCCCGCCGACCACCTTGTACGGCAGGCCGACCCGGATGAACACCTCCTCGAACACCCGGGACTGGGCGTTGGTGCGGTAGAAGATCGCGACGTCGCCGGGCTTGGCCTCGCCCTTGTCGGTGAGCCGGTCGATCTCGTCGGCGATGAACTGGGCCTCGCCGTGCTCGTCGTCCGCGACGTAGCCGACCACCTTCTCGCCGTGGTCCCCGGCCGTCCAGAGCTTCTTCTCGCGCCGGTTGGCGTTGCGCTCGATGACGGCGTTGGCGGCGCTCAGGATGGTCTGGGTGGAGCGGTAGTTCTGCTCCAGCAGGATCGTGGTCGCGTTCGGGTAGTCCTCCTCGAACTGGAGGATGTTGCGGATGGTCGCGCCGCGGAAGGCGTAGATCGACTGGTCCGCGTCACCGACCACGCACAGCTCGGCGGGCGGCACCTCGGCGAGGTGCGCGGCGGCCGGGTTCACGAACTCGCCGTCCACGGTGCGCTTGGGGGCGGCCGCGACCGAGCCCCCGCTCAGCTCGCGGACCAGCATGTACTGGGCGTGGTTGGTGTCCTGGTACTCGTCGACCAGGATGTGCCGGAACCGGCGGCGGTAGTGCTCGGCGACGTCCGGGAAGGCCTGCAGCAGGTTCACCGTCGTCATGATGATGTCGTCGAAGTCGAGCGCGTTGGCCTCGCGCAGCCGCCGCTGGTAGAGCGCGTACGCCTCGGCGAGCTTCTTCTCCATCGGGTTGGCGGCCTGGTCGGCGAAGGTCTCCTCGTCGATCAGCTCGTTCTTGAGGTTGCTGACCTTCGCCGTGAAGGACTTCGGCGGGAACTGCTTGGGGTCCAGGTCGAGGTCGCGGCAGACCAGCGACATCAGCCGCTGGGAGTCGGCCGAGTCGTAGATCGAGAAGCTGGAGGTGAAGCCCAGCAGCTTGGACTCGCGGCGCAGGATCCGCACGCAGGCGCTGTGGAAGGTGGACACCCACATCGCCCGGGCGCGCGGGCCGACCAGCGCCTCGACGCGCTCGCGCATCTCGCCCGCGGCCTTGTTGGTGAAGGTGATCGCCAGGATCTCGCCCGGCTGCACCCCGCGGGCGCCCAGCAGGTGGGCGATCCGGTGGGTCAGCACCCGGGTCTTGCCGGAGCCGGCGCCGGCCACGATCAGCAGCGGCGAGCCGGCGTGCAGCACGGCCTCGCGCTGGGGGTCGTTCATCCCCTCCAGCAGCTGCGCCGGGTCGACCACCGTGCGCGCGGCGCCGTTGCGGTACCAGGCGTCCCGCTCGGCCTCGGCGGCGCCACCCGGCTGATTGAAAGCAGTCGTGTGGAACAGCCCGTCCGGGATCGCCTCCTCGTACGCGTCGTACGGGACCTCGTCCTCGTACGGCGGGGGCTCCTCGTCGGCGGCGGCGACGGGCACGGCGGGCTGCTTCGACCCGGCGGCGGGTGCCTCGAAACCGGGGAGCGGGAGGTCGTCAAAGAGGCTACTCATGGCAATGACGAGTCTATGGCCACCCACCGACAAGCCCGCCCGCCCCGGGGGATCCGGGGCGGGCGGGCTCGGCCGGCAGGTCAGACCAGGCGGCGGGCGGTGGCCCAGCGGGTGAGCTCGTGGCGGTTGCTGAGCTGGAGCTTGCGCAGGACGGCGGAGACGTGGCTCTCGACGGTCTTCACCGAGATGAAGAGCTGCTTGGCGATCTCCTTGTAGGCGTAGCCGCGGGCGATCAGCCGCAGCACCTCGCGCTCGCGCTGGGTGAGCCGGTCCAGGTCCTCGTCCACCGGCGGGGTGTCGGTGGCGGCGAAGGCGTCCAGGACGAAGCCGGCCAGCCGGGGCGAGAAGACCGCGTCGCCGTCGCCGATCCGGAAGATCGCGTCGACCAGGTCGGTGCCGGTGATGGTCTTGGTGACGTAGCCGCGGGCTCCGCCGCGGATCACACCGATGACGTCCTCGGCGGCGTCCGAGACGGAGAGCGCCAGGAACTTCACTCCCCCCTGCTCGCCCATCACGCCGGCCGAGCGGCGCAGCACCTCGACGCCGCCGCCGCCGGGCAGGTGGACGTCGAGCAGGACGACGTCCGGCCTGGTCTCGGCGACCACCCGGACCGCCGAGTCCACGTCGTCGGCCTCGCCCACCACGTCGATCCCGGTCACGTCGGTGCGGCCGATCTCGGCCCGGACCCCCGTCCGGAACATCCGGTGGTCGTCCACCAGCACGACCCTGGCCGTCCGCCCCGGCTCTGCCTCAGTCATTCGTTCTCTCCATCTCCAGCTCGACCTCGGTGCCGCCGCCCGCCGCCGGCCGCACCCGCGCGGTGCCGCCGTGCCGCTTCATCCGGCCGATGATCGACTCCCGTACGCCCATCCGGTCCTCGGGCACCGTGTCGGGGTCGAAGCCGGGTCCGTGGTCGCGGATGAACACCGACACCGTCCTCCCCTCCACCTCGGCGTAGACCTGGACCGGTCCCCCGCCACCGTACTTGGCCGCGTTGACGGTCGCCTCCCTCGCGGCCTGCATCTGTGCCGCGACTTTCTCGTCCATCGGGCAGTCGCCGACGATGACCAGCTCGACCGGGACGCCGTGCCGGTCCTCGACCTCGGCGACGGCGGCGCGCAGGGTCTCCGCCATGGTGTCCGGCGCGGCCTCGGCGGCGGCCTCCGGGCGGTACAGCCACAGCCGCAGCTCGCGCTCCTGGGAGCGGGCCAGCCGGAGCACCTCCTTGGGGTCCTCGGCCCGGCGCTGGATCAGGGTGAGGGTGTGCAGCACCGAGTCGTGGATGTGCGCGGCGATCTCGGCGCGCTCCTGGGCCCGGATGCGGGCGGTGCGCTCGGCGCCGAGGTCCTGCCAGAGCCGCAGGCCGTACGGGCCGAGCAGCACCAGCACGCCGGCCAGCACGGCGAGCGAGGCCTCGATCACCGAGCCGAGGGTGGAGCCGCTGCCCTGCATGGCGAGCAGCGCGATGGTGCCGACCACCGCGAGCAGCACGCCCGCGCCGACCCGGGTGTAGGCGCTGCGGCGCTTCTCGCCCTCCTCGATGCCGAACCAGCGCTGCCAGCGCGAGTCGTCGGCCTGCCGCCAGACCAGCGCGACGCCGACGCCGATCGCCAGCAGCGGCCAGGTGTACGGCTTGGCGGTCTGCCAGCCGAGCACGTTCAGCAGCGCGATCAGGCCGATCACGACCATGACCAGGGCGGCGAGCTGGCCGATGCCGCCCTGCCCGGTCCGGCCGCCGGGCCGGGTGCCGGCCTCGCCCTCGCCCTCCGCGGCGGTGGCGGTGGCGGCCGCGACCGGCTCGCCCTGGAGCGCGTGCTGGAGCAGTTCGCGCAGCCGGCCGACCCACCCGCCGCCGCCCGACTTGGTCACCGGGGTGCCCGGCCGCAGCCAGGGCGAGGTCGGGACGTAGACGCCGTTGACGTTCACCCAGTGGGTGCCGCCGCGCTGCGAGGGCTCGCCGATGCCGATCGGCACCACGAACCAGAACGCCGCGTACAGCAGCGCCCCGATCCCCTGCGCGAAGAACAGCAGCACGAAGGCCAGCCGGACCCAGCGGACGGGCAGCCCGAGGTGCACCGCCAGGCCGTGCGCGACGCCGCCCAGCATCCGCCCCTGCGGGCTGCGGTAGAGCCGGCGGTAGGGCGGCCGACCGTCGGCGGGCGCGTTCGGGTCGGCGCCGGCCGGCGCCGCGGCGTCGGGGGCGAGGGGGCGGGGATCGGTACCGGGTGCTGCCACGTCACCGATGGTTCCACGCGGGCGCCTCCGGGCGCATCAGGGTGGCGCCCCCAGTCCTCTCAGGGAGAAGTCAGGGTAGGGACAGGGCCCTACCCGGTTGGGTCCGCCCGCCCGCTGCCGGAAGGATGGTGCCCATGACCGAGGACCACATCCAGGAGGCCGGGCCCACCGCCCCGCCGGAACCGGAGCGCCCGCCGCTCACCAGGACCGAGCACCACCGCGTGGTGGCCGGCGTCTGCGGCGGCCTCGGACGGCACCTGGACATCGACCCGGTGGTGTTCCGGGTGGTCACCGTGGTGCTCTGCCTCTCCGGCGGCCTCGGACTCTTCCTGTACGGCCTGGCCTGGCTGATCGTCCCGACCGAGGCCGGCGAGGGCAAGGGCCGCGGCGGGCGCACCGAGCTCCAGCGGGTACTGACCGGCCGGGTCGACGGCCAGTCGATCGGCGCGGTCCTGCTGACCGTGATCGGCACCGGGGTGTTCTTCTCCTCGATGGGCGACGGCGACCAGCTGTTCCCGCTGCTGCTGCTCGGCGGCCTGGTCTTCCTGGCGGTGCGCTACGACCCGGAGCGCCGCCGCGGCGGCTTCCGGGGCCGCGGCCGCCGCCGCGGCGGCCCGTACGACCGGCACTTCCCCGATGCCGAGGGCCAGGGCTGGCCGTCGGACGAGGCCCGGGCCCGGCACGCCGCCGCGCAGGCCGCCGGGACCGTCCCCGCCGACTCCCCCGCCCCCGGCCCGAGCGGCTACCTGTGGGACCCCCGCCACCCCGAGCGCAACCCGTACGGCGCCACCGACCAGGGCGGCACCCCGCCGCCCGGTGCGGGCCCCAAGGTGCCGCCGCCGGGCGGCCCGGCCCAGGCCTGGTGGCAGCGGGCCGACCTCCCGGCCGGCGACCCGCTGCGCAAGGAGCGTCCGGAGCGGCGCGAGCCGGCCGTCGTCCGGCACCCCAAGGAGCGCTCGCCGCTCGGCTTCTTCGGCTTCCTGCTGGCGATCGGCGCCGCCACCGCGGTCTGGTCCGCCTCGGTCGGCCACACCGACGTCACCAGGCTGAGCACCGTGGTGCTGGCCACCGGGCTGCTGGTGATCGGCCTGACCCTGCTGCTGGCCGCGAAGTTCGGCAAGGCCCGCAAGCTCGCGGTGCTGGGCCTGCTGACCACCCTGGCGCTGGCCTTCGCCGGCCACTCGCCGCACACCGTGCAGGACGCCGTCGGCGACCGCACCTGGACGGTCGCCGCGGCCACGGACCTCAAGGACCGCTACAACCTCGGCGCCGGCAACATCCGGCTGGACCTCTCCCGGCTGGACCCGGCCGGTGGCACCGTCGCCACCAAGGTCGACCTCGGGGCCGGCGAACTGGTGGTCACCGTGCCGGCCGACGTCACGGTGGACCTGGTCGCCCGGGTCGGCCTGGGCAACGTGACCGTCCCCGGCGGCCAGGGCGGCGGCACCGGACGGCACGTCTACCAGCTCGGCCCGGTGGACGGCCGCCCGTCCAAGGGCACCATCGATCTCCAACTCGGCATCGGCATCGGCGACATCAAGGTGGTCCAGCAGTGAGGAAGCACCGGCTCGACCTGTTCTCGCTGATCGCGGGCGGGCTGTTCACCGTGATCGCCGTGCTCTACCTGGTGGCGGCGCTCAACGACCGGTCGGTGAACGGACGCGTCGTCGTCCCGGTCACCTTCATCGTGCTCGGCGTCGGCGGCCTGGCCGGCGCGGTCGCCGCGGTGGCCCGGCGGGGCCGGCCGGACCGCGACGAGTAGGGCGTGCCGTGCGGCTCAGCTCTGCTGCGGGCCCAGGGTCAGCTTGTCGCCGTTCCGGCTGACGGCGTAGCGGGGCAGCGGTTTGACCGCCGGGCCGTTGACCACGGCGCCGGTCGCGGCGTCGAAGCGGGAGCCGTGGCAGGGGCAGTACAGCTGGCCGTTCTTCGGGGCGTCCACCGCGCAGCCGGAGTGGGTGCAGACGGCGGAGAAGGCGCAGTACTGGCCGGCCTTGGGCTGCACGATGTAGACGCCGTCCCCGGTGGCCGGGTCCTTGACCTGGGCCGAGCCGCCGACCGGCACGCTCGCCGCGGCGACGCTGGGGGCGGGCGCGGCGGGCGCCGTCGCGGTGCCGCCGGGGGCCGGGGCCGCGGACTGCTTGGGCGCGGCCTTGCCGCCGCGGCCGAAGGTGCGGGTGAGCGAGCCGGTCAGCAGCCCGGCGCCGCCGATCGCGACCGCCGCGATGCCGCCGTCCACCAGCGCCCGGCGCTTGACGTGCTCCTCGGTCAGCCCGCGCTCGCGGTCCCGGCCGGCCCGGCGGGCGAGGTAGCCGTCCACCGACAGGTACGGCGTGCCGGCCAGCAGCAGCGGGGTCCAGGCCATCAGGTAGCCGAGGTCGTTGCCGAGGTAGTACGGCGAGACGTTCCAGCTGACGGTCAGCCACAGGCTGACGTTGATCAGCGCGCCGCCGAGCGCCGCGATCCGGCCCCAGAGGCCGAGCAGGGTGCCGAGGCCGACCGCCAGTTCACCGAAGGCGATGGCCAGCGCGGACAGCGTCGGCGAGTCCAGCGCGGGGCCGAGCAGGAAGCCGATCGGGCTGCCGCCCGCCTTGGCGGCCTGCGTCTGCGAGACGAAGGAGGCCGGGTCGCCGGCGCCGGCCAGGAAGTGCGCGTCGGAGAGCTTGTCCAGGGCGGCGTAGACGAAGGTGACGCCGAGGAACAGCCGCAGCGGCAGCAACGCGTACCTGGACGCGAACGCCCGCCGCTGGGCCGCCCGGTCGGCCCGGCCGGCCGGCCCTCCGTCGATCGCCTCGGAGTCGCTGACCTCCGACATCCCGCACACCTTCCCTCGCGGCCTGCCACTCCCTGACAGGTCCGGTCCGCATTCTGCCCGCTCCTGCACGCTTTCGGTGGGACGTACCGGGGCCGGGGCCGAGAACGGCCGCGCCGCCGTTCCCTTCACTACGGGAACGACGGCGCGGCTGTTCAGGCTTCGCGGGGAGTGCTCACTCCCACTCGATGGTGCCCGGCGGCTTGCTGGTGACGTCGACGACGACGCGGTTGACGTCGCGGACCTCGTTGGTGATCCGGGTGGAGATCTTCGCCAGCACGTCGTACGGCAGGCGCGACCAGTCGGCGGTCATGGCGTCCTCGGAGGAGACCGGACGCAGCACGATCGGGTGACCGTAGGTGCGGCCGTCGCCCTGCACGCCCACGCTGCGCACGTCGGCGAGCAGCACGACCGGGCACTGCCAGATCTCGCGGTCCAGGCCGGCCGCGGTCAGCTCCTCGCGGGCGATCGCGTCGGCGTCGCGGAGCAGGTCCAGACGCTCCTGGGTGACCTCGCCGACGATCCGGATGCCCAGGCCCGGGCCCGGGAACGGCTGGCGCTGGACGATCTCCTCCGGCAGGCCCAGCTCCTGGCCGACCATCCGGACCTCGTCCTTGAACAGCTGGCGCAGCGGCTCGACCAGCTGGAACTGGAGGTCCTCGGGCAGGCCGCCGACGTTGTGGTGGGACTTGATGTTGGCGGTGCCGGTGCCGCCGCCAGACTCCACCACGTCCGGGTACAGGGTGCCCTGGACCAGGAAGTCGACCGACTCGCCGTTGGCGCCGGCCTCGGCCACGATCTCGGCCTGGGCCTGCTCGAAGACCCGGATGAACTCGCGGCCGATGATCTTGCGCTTCTCCTCGGGGTCGGTGACCCCCTTGAGCGCGCCCAGGAAGCGCTCCGAGGCGTCGACGACCTTGAGCTGGACGCCGGTGGCGGCCACGAAGTCCTTCTCGACCTGCTCGGTCTCGCCCTTGCGCATCAGGCCGTGGTCGACGTAGACGCAGGTCAGCCGGTCGCCGATGGCCTTGTTGACCAGGGCCGCGGCGACCGCGGAGTCCACGCCGCCGGACAGGCCGCAGATCGCGCGCTTGTTGCCGACCTGCGCGCGGATCAGGGCGATCTGCTCCTCGACCACGCTGCCGGTGGTCCAGGTCGGGGCGATGCCGGCGCCGCGGTAGAGGAAGTGCTCCAGGATCTGCTGGCCGTGGTCGGAGTGCAGCACCTCGGGGTGGTACTGGACGCCGTACAGCCGGGCCTCGTCGTTCTCGAAGGCCGCGACCGGGACCACCTCGGTGGACGCGGTGACGGTGAAGCCCTCGGGGGCGGCGGAGCAGGCGTCGCCGTGCGACATCCACACCGAGTGCTCCGCCGGGACGCCCTCGAACAGGGTGGAGCCGGTGCGGGAGACCTTCAGCGGGGTGCGGCCGTACTCGCGGGCGCCGCTGTTGTCGACGGTGCCGCCCAGGGTCTTGGCCATCAGCTGGAAGCCGTAGCACATGCCGAAGACCGGGACACCGGCCTCGAAGATCGCACGGTCGAGCTGCGGCGCGCCCTCTTCGTAGACCGACGACGGACCGCCGGAGAGGATGATCGCCTTGGGGTTCTTGGCGAGCATCTCGGCGACCGGCATGCTGCTCGGCACGATCTCGCTGTAGACCCGCGCCTCACGCACCCGACGGGCGATGAGCTGGGCGTACTGGGCACCGAAGTCGACCACCAGGACGGTGTCGTTGTCCGGCACGGACTGGACGGGAATTGCAGAGGACACAGACGGCCTTCCGGCAGCGGTATCAGCGGTATCGAGGTGTCGCGCGCAGCCGCCTCCCCGACGGAGGGCAGCGGCGGCGGACGGGTGTGGGTGTCTGGACACCGATTCTACCGGGCTGTCCGGTTTCACTCGTCTGCACGTCCAAAGGACCGTGACCGGGCGGGGCCGCCCTTCGTTGCTTCTGACGACCGCACGAGTGCGCCGCGTCCGCCAGACGCGCCGCCACCGCCCCGACCGGGGCACCGCCGTGCGGGTGCAGGACCACGCGTGGAGCTTCACCCCAGTCCACCGGCGCATGTGGCGCCGCCGCCCCGGCCCGCCGGGGAGCGGCTCCGTGGGACCGTGCGCGGGTGCCGCGGCCGGCCAGCAGGGGACAGCGACCCCGGCCGCGACTGGGCCGAGAGGTGGGACGGCCGGCTCCCCGGGGACGCCCGGGACCGGCCGTCGCACCGCCCTTCGATCCGCCCTTCGATCCGGGCCGCGCCCCGGGCGCACCACCCCCGCCGTCCCGCGCTGCTACGCGCGTCCCCGTGCGCCGCAACCCCCCAGATCACTACTCACCGTGATCATTCGACGCGGTGCCGCCGGTAAATGGACTGTGCCGAACTGTGCCGAATCGGTTGCAGAACGGCCCCTCCGTCCACCACGATGCTCGGTGTGACCGGTTCTCCCGGCGGCCGGCAGGCCTCCCGTGGGGCCCCGGACCATGGCCTCCGCAGTCGCCGTCCGGAACGACGACAGCGGTCGTCACCTCACGCTCCGTGAGCGAGGGACCGGCGCAGACCTGCCCGCCGACCACGCCGCACGGAGCCGCGCGTCCCGCGCCACCGGCCACCCACGCCGGCGCCGCACGGGCGCACCACGAGCCGACCGACCCGACGGCGCTCCTCCCCCGGCGCCGTCACCCCCCAGCACCGGCGCAGCCCTGACGCCGCGTGCTGAGCGACAAAGGGCCCCGTTCCCCCGCGGGGCCCTTTGCCCTTTCCGCGGCACGCTTCTCCGCCGGGCGCCGGCCCTAGGGTTCGTCTTCAAACTCCCGTCGTTCGCCCGGAGGGCGGGCGGGGCGGCGTTGGGGTGCGTGCATCGCAAGGCGGAGGAGGGAGCCCAATGCAGCGCATTGGCGACCGACGACAACGCGGCGAGGCGCGTGCCCCGGCGTCGGCCCGCAGACGGGAGTTTGAAGACGGACCCTAAGGGTGGTCGCGCCAGACCGTCGGGTCCACCGGCTCCTCGCCCGGCCGCGCCTCGGCGGGGGCCGGGGCCGGCGGCACCTCGTGCGAGCCGATCACCTCGCTGACCCCGGCCACCACCGACGCCTCCGCCACCGGCGCGTCCGCCACCGGCCCGGGCGGCGGCGCCTGGGCCGGCACCGCTCCGTAGGGCGGCCCCGCCGGGTACGGCGCCTCCGGCGGCACCGTCCCGTGCGTCCCGTGCGTCCCGTACGCCGCCGAGCCGTACGGCGCCGCGCCGTACAGCGCCGCGTCGCGACCGCCGAGCGCCGCCAGCAGCGCGGGCACCAGCAGCGCACCCACCGCCGCCCAGACCGCGCTGGCCACCAGCACGCCGAGGAACACCAGGCCGACCGAGGTGTCCTGGGTGGTGACCGAGCGGTTCGAGCCGCCCCAGCCGCTGGAGTCCGGCGCCAGGAAGGACATCGCCGAGCTGGTCAGCCCGCCGGACGCCGCCGTCAGCCCGGTCAGCAGCACGGCATACACCACCGCCAGCCGGACCCGGTCGGCCGCGTCCAGCCGCCGCCGGTGGGCCGTCCAGCCGAGCAGCACCGCCCCGGCGAGCGCCAGCAGGGCGGCCCAGCGCCAGTCGGCGCTCTGGTCGTGCAGGTCGAAGAAGGAGAACTCCGTCCGGCGGCCGCCGGGATCGCCCCAGCCCGGGGCGTCCCCGCCCAGGCTGGTGCCCGCCCGGAGGGTCGCGCCCGAGCCCAGGCCGAGCAGCCCCAGGCCGAGGTTGGGCAGGAAGGCCAGCGAGACCGCCGTCTGCCAGCCCCGGTCGCTGTTGGCCGCGACCAGCACGAAGGCCGTCACCGAGGCCAGGCCCAGGGTCAGCGCCAGCGCCTGGCCGGCCGTCAGCGCCGCGACCGCCCAGCCGCGCACCGAGCGGTTGCGCCAGGCGGCCCAGCGCAGCGCGTCGGTGCCGTAGACGGCGAAGGCCAGCAGCCCGCCGAGCAGGACGGTCCAGCCGACCGCCCAGAGCCAGCCGGAGCCGGTGCTGTACGTCGGCTTCCCCAGGCTCAGCGCGGTGCCGTAGTAGTCCGGGTTCCGTGCGGCCGTCGCGGGCTGCCAGCTGGTGCTGCCGACCAGGCCGAGCACCGCGGTCACCAGGCCGAGCACCACCGCCGTGCGCAGCGCCTCGCCGCCGGCCTGGCCGCGGGTCAGCTGGGTGCCGTCCGCCTTGCGCCGGCGCCGCCCGGCCCGCAGGCCGAGCCAGAGGGCCAGGCCCCACAGGACGGTGACGGTCATCGGCACCACCCAGAAGGTGACGTCCAGGCCCTCCGAGCGGCCCCGGCCGACCGGGCTCCGGAGGCCGAGCCGGAACGGCGCCCCGAGCGCGTTCAGCGCCATCGCCAGGGTGGCGAGGAGGCGGTCGCCGAAGTCGGGCGTCGGGAAGGTCCGGTCGTAGGTGTAGTCGCTCGGGATCGCCGCGACCAGCGCGGCCAGCAGCAGCACCAGGGTCGGGGCGACGGCGGCCCGCAGGGCGGGGCGCCAGTCCGGGCCGGCCAGCAGCCGCCGGCCGGGCGAGGACGGCTGGTACGGCCGGCCGGCGCCCCAGCTGCCCAGCGCGGGCGGGCCGCCGACCGGCGGGTACCCGGCGCCCGGCGGCGGGAGGTACCCGGCCGGCGGCACCGGCGGCGCGGCAGGCGGTACCGGCGGTCCGAGCGGCACCGGCACCGGCGGCGCGGCAGACGGCGGGGGCGGGGGCGGCGGCGCCCACGGCCGACCGCAGGAGCCGCAGGCGGGCGCCCCCACCACCCGAGTCGCGCCGCACGATGCGCAGTTGGCCATGGCCGCAGTCCCCCCGCTCGACGAGTTCCTGGTCCCCCAGGGAGCCCGTTTATCCCATCGGACCCGAACGACTGTCAACCGGGAAGCGGCACAGGCGGGTTGGCCCTCCCGGGCGGGTTCAGCCCTGCTTCTTCGGGACCTCCGGGACGGGCAGCAGCGGCAGTCGCAGCGCGCCGAACGCGCCCTCCGGCACGGCCGGTCGCACCGGTGCGACCGGCGCGACCCGGTGGTAGGACCCGCCCTGCTCCGGGCGCCGGTCGGCCTCGCCCTTGTTGGGCCACATCGACATCGCGCGCTCGGCCTGCGCGGTGATGGTGAGCGAGGGGTTGACGCCGAGGTTGGCGGAGACCGCCGAGCCGTCCACCACGCTGATCCCCGGGTACCCGTACAGCCGGTGGTACGGGTCGACCACGCCGGTCTCGGGGGCGTCGCCGATCGGGCAGCCGCCGAGGAAGTGGGCGGTCATCGGGATGTCGAAGATCTCGCCGACGGTGCTGCCCGCGAAGCCGTTGATCTCGTCGGCCAGCGCCTGGGCGCCCTTCTCGGCGGCCGGGATCCAGGTCGGGTTGGGGGTGCCGTGGCCCTGGCTGGAGGTGAGCCGGGGCTTGCCGAGCGGGCCCTTCTTGAGCGAGACGGTGATCGAGTTGTCGAGCGACTGCATCACCAGGCCGATGATCGTCTTCTCGGACCAGCCGCGCTGGTTCATCGACCGGGCGAAGGTCACCGGGTGGAGCGCCGAGTTGCCCAGGTAGCGCAGCCAGCGCGGGCCCTTCCCACCGCCCTTGACCTGGGCGATCGACAGCGCGCCCATCGCGTTGGAGCCCTTGCCGTAGCGGACCGGCTCGATGTGGGTGTTGGCGTCCGGGTGGATCGAGGAGGTGATCGCCACCCCCTTGGTGAAGTCCGCCTTGGCGCCGTAGCGCCGGTCGGTGGTCTGCGCGCCCACCAGCGCCTCGGAGTTGGTGCGGGTCAGCTCGCCGAGCCGGGCGGAGATCCGGGGCAGGTGGCCGGCGTCGCGCATCCGGTGCAGCAGCGACTGGGTGCCGTAGGTACCGGCCGCGACCACCACCCGGGCCGCGGTGAGGGTCCGCGCGCCCGCCTTGACCCGGTCGGTCCTCGACCGGGAGTCGGTGCGCCGCACGTCCACCGCGAAGCCGCCCCCGGACTCCCGGATCCGGGCCACGGTGGTGAGCGGGTGGATCTCCGCGCCACCCTGCTCGGCCAGGTACAGGTAGTTCTCGGTGAGCATGTTCTTGGCGCCGTGCCGGCAGCCGGTCATGCACTCGCCGCACTCCACGCAGGCCTTGCGGGCCGGGCCGGCCCCGCCGAAGTACGGGTCGGCGACCTCCTCGCCGGGCGCGCCCTTGGCGGTGCCGTCGGTGTCCTTGCCGTCCCCGAAGAAGACCCCGACCGGCGCCATGTGGAAGGTGTCCCCGACGCCCATCTGCTCGGCCGCCGCCTTGAGGTGGACGTCGGACGGCGTGACGGTCGGGTTCAGCCGGACCCCGAGCATCCGCTGCGCCTGGTCGTAGAACGGCGCCAACTCCTGCTGCCAGTCGGTGATGTGGCGCCACTGGCGATCCTCGAAGAAGGCCTTCGGCGGCACGTACAGGGTGTTGGCGTAGTTCAGCGAACCGCCGCCGACCCCGGCGCCGGCCAGGATCAGCACGTTGGCCAGCAGGTGGATCCGCTGGATGCCGTACAGCCCGAGCTGCGGCGCCCACAGGTAGTTCGGCAGGTCCCAGGAGTTGCGGGGCAGTTCGTCCCGCTCGAAGCGCCGCCCGGCCTCCAGGACGGCGACCCGGTAGCCCTTCTCGGTCAGCCGCAGCGCCGCGACCGAACCGCCGAAGCCGGAGCCGACCACGACCACGTCGTAGTCGAACTCCGCCGCACCGCCGGACTCCACCATCTGCCTCTGCTCCTCGGGGTCGAAAAAGGGGGTCGGACCGGTCGGGGGAACCCCGGCCGGGGGCACCGCTACTTGAACCGCAGCGCCTTGAGCGCCCGCAGCCCGCCGGTCATCACGGCGGCGAACTGCTTGTCGTCCAGGCCGAACGAGGGCGCGATCGGCATCAGCCGCTGGGTCGAGACGGTCTGCGCCTCGGTGAACCGCAGGATGCCGTCGGCGCCGTGCCGCCGGCCCAGACCGGAGTCGCCCATGCCGCCCATCGGCGCGGCGACCGAGCCGTAGGCGGCCGCGTAGGCCTCGTTGACGTTGACCGTCCCGGTGCGCAGCCGGGCCGCGACCGCCCGGCCGCGCCGCAGGTCCCTGGTCCAGACGCTGGAGTTCAGGCCGTACGGCGTGGAGTTGGCGGCGGCCACCGCCTCCTCCTCGGTGTCGAAGCGGTAGACCGAGACGACCGGGCCGAAGGTCTCCTCGCCGCACACCGCCATCTCCGGGGTCACCCCGTCCAGGACGGTGGGTTCGTAGAAGTACGGGCCGAGGTCGGGCCGGGCCCGCCCGCCGGCGAGCACCACGGCACCGGCCTTGACCGCCTCGTCCACGTGCCGGGTGGTGGTGTCCAGCTGCCGGGCGGAGACCAGCGAGCCCATGTCGGCGCCGTACGCCAGACCGCCGCCCAGCCGCAGCGCCTTGGTGCGGGCGACGAACAGCTCCAGGAAGCGGTCGGCCACCGAGCGGTGCACCAGCAGCCGCTCGATCGAGATGCACAGCTGCCCGGCCGAGGAGAAGCAGGCCCGGACGGCGCCCGCGGCGGCCGCCTCCAGGTCGGCGTCGGAGAGCACCAGCATGGCGTTCTTGCCGCCGAGTTCGAGCGAGGCGCCGACCAGCCGGGCGGCGGCGCGCTGGGCGACCTCGCGGCCGGTGCGGGTGGAGCCGGTGAAGGAGACGTAGTCGGCGTGCTCCACCACGGCGGGGCCGATCACCGGGCCGTCGCCGATCACCACCTGCCACAGGTCGGCCGGCAGCCCCGCCTCGATCAGCAGTTCGCGGGCCCACAGGCCGGTCAGCGCGGTCTGGGTGTCGGGCTTGTTGACGACGGCGTTGCCGGCCACGAAGGCGGGCAGCAGGTCGCCGACGCACAGCTCCAGCGGGTAGTTCCACGGCGAGATGTGGCCGATCACGCCCTTGGGGCGGCGGGCCTCCACGGTGTGGGTGAGCACCGGCAGCGCACCGCCGCGGCGCCGGTCCTTGAGGTAGCCCTGCGCGGCGCGCCCGTAGTGCCGGGCGGCCATGGCGACGGCCAGCACCTCCTCGAAGGCGTGCAGCCGGGCCTTGCCGGTCTCCGCCTGCACCAGGTCCAGCACCTCGTCCTGCCGCTTGAGCAGCAGGTCGTGGAAGCGCAGCAGGACGGCGGCCCGGCGGCGCACCGGCAGTGCGGCCCAGGCCGCCTGGGCGCGGCGGGCCAGCTGGAAGGCGACCTCGACGTCGGCCGGGGTGGACTGCGGCAGACCGGCCAGCCGCTCACCGGTCAGCGGGGCGACGGTCTCCACCAGACTGGGCTCGCCGGTCGCGGTGACCCCGCCGGCCAGCCGCTCGACCAGGGACCGGGGCACGGCCGTCGCGACGGTCCGGCCCCCGCCGGGGGCGGCCGGGTTGCCGTCCGCCGGGGCGGCGCCGGGGTGTTCGGTGGCCACTGCATCTGCTGTGAGGTCCGACATACGGCGCAGCCTAGGCCTTCGGGCCCCGGTGCGGTACCCGTCGGTAACAAGAATCTGCCGCAGTCGGGCGAAAGCGGGGCGCTCCGCCCGTACGGCCCGCTCCCCCCCTCCCGGGCCCAGCGGGTCGGGCTCAGCGGATCGGGCTCAGCGGGTCGGGCTCAGCGGGTCGGGCTCAGCGGGTCGGCGTGAAGTGGTTGAGCACCGTGGTGAAGCGCTGCTCGGCCTGCTGCCACTCGCCGTCCTTGTCCGGGCTGGACGCGTAGACCGCGTAGGCGGTGCCGTCCTCGTCGATGAACTCGGTCTCGATCGCCCGCCGGCGCCCGCCCTCCTTGGCCGCGTAGCTGAACTCCCAGGTGGCCGCCTCGTGGCCGTTGACCACGGAGCTCGCCATCCGGAGCTGCTTGTAGTCCTTGAGCGACTTGGAGACGCTGCCCTCCATCTGCCGCATGTGGTCCAGCGGCTTGACGGACTGGCCGACGGTGACCGCGAACTGCAGGTAGTGCACCCGGTTGTCGGGGCTGTAGAAGATCTGGTTGGCGTCGGTGCCGAGGCTGCGCTGCCAGGCCGGACCGCCGGTCGGCAGCGGGAAGCGGAAGCCGGCCTGGTCGTCGACCCAGCGGTAGCCGGCCGGCGCGGGCGCCCCCGGGGCGGGGGTGCCGGTCTGGTCCGGTTCGGTGGGCCCGGCGGTGTCGGGCTGGGTGGTCGGGGTGGGGTCGGCGGTCGAGGAGCCGACCACGTGCCGGGTCGCGAGGAAGGTCGCTGCGGCCGCCAGCAGGCCGACCGCCACCGCGACGGCGACCAGCTTCATCCGGTTGCGGCGCTTGGCCGGACCGCGCACGGGCGCACTGGGGTGCGCGACCGGCGCGCCGACGGCGGTGTGCGCTCCCCCGGGGGCTTCGGGCCCGACCGGGGGTACGGCGGCCGCCACCGCGGTCCCGGCCGGACGCGGGTCCGTCGGCGCCTCCGAAGCGGCCGGGGCGTCCGAGCCCTCCGGCGCCGAGGCCACCGTCCCCTCCGGCCCGGCCGGGCGGTCCACCACCGGCACCGACTGGGTGGGCGTCCGCACCGGACCGACCGTCGACCCGACCGTCTTGAGCCCCATGGTGTGCCCGGCCTGGACCTCGGCCAGCATCCGGGCCGCCTCGTCCGCGTTCGGCCGGTCGGCCGGGTCCTTGGCCATCAGCGCGGCCAGCACCGGGCCGAGCGGACCGGCCCGGCGCGACTCCGGCAGCGGCTCGTCGACCACCGCGGCCAGCGTGGTGATCGGCGAGTCCCGGCGGAACGGCGACTGGCCCTCGACCGCCGCGTACAGCGTCGCCCCGAGGCCCCACAGGTCGGAGGCCGGCCCGGGCCGCTCGCCCTGGGCGCGCTCAGGGGCCAGGTAGTCCGGCGAACCGACCAGGTCACCGGGCCGGGTCAGCTCGGTCGAGCCCTCGTACTTGGCGATGCCGAAGTCCAGCAGCACGACCCGCCCGGTGCCGCGCTCCAGCAGCACGTTGGCCGGCTTGACGTCCCGGTGCAGCACGCCCAGCTGGTGGCCGCGGTGCAGCGCGGCGAGCACCTGGCTGCCGACCTCGGCGGCGGCCCGCGGCGGCAGGGTGCCGTCCTGGCTGATCACGTCGGCCAGCGAGCGGCCGTCGACCAGCTCCATCACGATCCACGGCCGGCCGTCCTGCTCCAGCACGTCGTGCACAGTGATCACACCGGGGTGCTTGATCCGGGCGGCGGCGCTGGCCTCGCGCTTCATCCGGGTGTGCAGGATCTGCAGGTCCTCCTCGGGAAGGTGGTTGACGGTCAGCTCCTTGACCGCGACCTCGCGGTCCAGCATCCGGTCCCAGGCCCGCCAGACCGTCCCCATCCCGCCCCGGCCGAGCCGCTCACCGAGCTCGTACCGCCCGGCCAGCAACCGCTCCGCCTCGGCCGCTTCCGGCCGGTCCTGCACGCCCATCGGCGACCGCTCCCCCTCTCCGCTTCCACCCGCGCCACGACGGCCGAACGACCGCCGCAGACCGCTGTTCGAACAAATCCCACGGACACATTAGGCGCACCGTGCCGAGCCCGGTAATCTCGCCCACCCGCCGGACCGGCGGACCGGCGCGAACCGGGGCCGTCAGCCTGCGAACAGGACCACGGCGACCACGGCCAGCACCAGCAGCAGGAACACTCCTCCGACCAGCAGCGGACCCAGCAGCGCCGGGCGTATCCGGGGGCTCCTCGCACTCCCCGCCCCGGTCTCCGGCGCCGCCGCCGGCCGGGCGCGCCGCCGACGCAGCGGCACCAGCGGCGCGTCCGGCTTCAGTTCGACCTCCCGGGCCGCCCGCTCCCCGTCGGCCGGCTCCGGCGCGCCCACCAGCAGCGCCGCCAGCTCCTCCCGCAGCTCCGCGGCGGTGGGCCGCAGCGTGGGGTCGGGCTGCACCAGCCGCTCGACCGCCGGCGCCACCGGCCCGCAGACCACGGAGGGTTCGCGCCGCCCGTCCCGCACGGCGGTCACCAGCTCGGGCACGCCGAGCTCCGGGAACGGCGAGCGCCCGGTGACCATCCGCTGCAGCAGCACCCCGAGCGCCCAGCAGTCCCCGGCCGGGCCGCCGTCCAGCGGCCAGCGCTCGGCCACCGGACCGGCCAGGGTGGCCCGGACCTCGTAGCGGCGGCGCCCGCCGGGCCCGCCGAGGTCCTCGGCCAGCGCCTCCTGCGCCACCCCGTCCAGCAGGCCGCCGAGCATCGCCGCGCCGTCCTCGCAGACCAGCACCGACTCGGCGGTCACATTGCCGTGGGCGAGCCCGGCCTCGTGCAGCGCCCGCAGCGCGCCGGCCAGGTCGGCGGCCAACTCGGCCGCCCGGTAGGGCGGGAGCGGTCCGGCGGTAAGCAGTTCGGCCAGCGTCCGGCCGGCCGGGCGCTCCTCGACCGTCCACAGCAGCTCGCCCTCGACGAAGGCGCCGACCCCGCGCAGCAGCCGCGGGTGCCACGACGGGGCGGCCGCGCCGACCGCCGCCACCCGCCGCACCAGGCGGTCCCCGTGCCCGGGGTTCGGCTCGTCCGGATCCTGACCCGCCGTCAGCAGCGCGGGCAGCTCCACAGCGCGCAGCAGGACCGTTTCACCGGTCCGCTCGTCCACCGCGCAGGCGCGCAGCAGTTCGGGACGGTCCGTCAGCCGGTACCGCCCCGCCAACAACTGGCCCGGGCCGCCTCGCATGCCAGTTCCTCTCGCTCACCGAGCAGCCTACTGATCGGCTCCTTTACGCTCGGCCCCATGGACTGGACCGATCTGATCGACACCGCCTTCAAGATGGCGGGCAACAGCAACCAAGCCAACCGGGCCGAGGCGGTCCGCACCGTCGAGGCGTCCGTCATCGGGGGCGAGAAGCCCGTCGCCTCCACGGCCGGGCGCCATCCCGACCACTTCCGCAAGGGGGTGCTGGTCCTCACCACCCACCGGCTGCTCTTCCTGAAGGACGGGAAACCTCCGGTACCGGTTCCGCTCGCCGCCGTCACCGACGCCACCGTCGCCCGGACCAAGCTCAACGGCGAGGTGCTGACCGTCGTCGCGCTGACCGGCTCCCACCGCTTCGAGGACGTGGCGAAGGCCGAGGTCTTCGCCGAGCAGGTCCGCGAGGCCGCCCGCCTCGCCCGTACCTCCCCGCCCGCCCCGGCACCCGCTCCCGGGTCCCCGGCCGGCGAGCAGCTCATCGGCCAGCTGGAGCGCCTGGCCGCCCTCCGGGCCTCCGGCGCGCTCACCGACGAGGAGTTCACCCTCGCCAAGCAGCGCCTGCTCGGCTGAACCGGACCTACGGCGCCGGCTGGAAGGTGTTGAAGACGACGTCCCGGGCCGGGGCCTGCGCGGCCCACTGCGCGTCCGGGACGATCCAGTAGATCGAGTAGCCGTACTTGGCCGGACTGCCCGTCACGAAGCCGCGGTTGAGCGAGTGGCTCTTGGGCGTGCCGTTGGTCCACTCCCAGTCCGCCGCGTTGGTCCACTGCCGGTAGGTGATCGCCGCCAGGTTCACCCGCTGGTAGTTGGTCACCTGGCCGCGCACGTTCGGCTCGGACTCCTGCCAGTCGGCCAGGGCGCTCTCGCCGGGCGTGGTGGTCCACTCGATCCGCAGCTGGCTGCCGTCGGCGGAGTTCTTGAAGATCCGCCGGTTGGCCTCCGACCCGGCCGGCTGCAGCCAGTCCGGCAGCACGACCGAGAAGCCGCTCGGGTCCTGGTACGCGTGGAACCCGGCCGGCACCGCCCCACCGGGCGGGGTCGGCGCCGGGTCGCTCGACGCGGACGACGCCGACGGCTGCGGCTGCGGCTGTGCCGGGGTGGTGGCGGCCGGCGGCGGCACCGCGGCCGAGGACGGCGCCTCGGTGGGCGTGCCGCCCGGAGCCGGCGCACTGCCCGTCGCCGCCGGCCCCGCGCTCGGCGTGGCCTCCCCGGTGGTCGCGGCCGGCGAGGTGGCGCCCGCACTGTGCGTGCCGGCCCCCTTCGCCCCGGTGTCCCCGCTACCGACCGCCCGGACCACCGCGACGATCCCGGCGATCAGCAGCAGCACGACCACCACGGTCGCGATGGCCAGCCGCCGCCGTCCCTTGCGCGGATCGGCCCCGGCCGCCTGGGTCGCGCCCATCGTCCACTCACTGGTCACCGGCCGGATCGGCTCGGTCGCCGGCGCCGACGCGGCCGGATCGGCCGCCTCGGCCGGCCCCGCTGCCTCCGCCACGGGCTCCACGGCCTTGGCCCGGCTCCCCACCCGGACCGTCCCCAGCAGCCCGCCCACGGTCCGCTTCGGCGTCTCCTTCGGCGTCTCCTCCGGAGCCGGGGCCTCCTGCGCGCTGCCTTCCCCGGCGGCGTCCTTCTGCTCCGCCTTCTCCCCGCCCGCGACCGGCACCGCGTGCTCGGTGGTCGACTCCGCCCGCGCGGTCGCCTCCGCCACCACCCGCTTGAGCATGGAGCGGGTCTGCGTCGCGTCCAGCCGCTTCGCGGGGTCCTTCTCCAGCAGCCCCTCGATCACCGGCAGCAGCGGCCCGGCGTTCACCGGCGTGGTCAGGTCCTCGGTCATCACCGCGGTCAGGGTGGCCAGCGCCGACCCCCGGTCGTACGGCGGGCGCCCCTCGACCATCGCGTACAGCGTCCCGCCCAGCGACCACAGGTCGGCCGGCGGACCGGGCTTCTGCCCGCGCGCCCGCTCCGGGGATATGTACGAGGGCGCGCCGACCAGCATCCCGGTGGACGTCACCGAGGCGTCGCCCTCGACACTGGCGATCCCGAAGTCGGTGAGCACGACCCGGCCGTCCTCGCCGATCAGCACGTTGGACGGCTTGACGTCCCGGTGCAGGATGCCCAGCGCGTGCGCCGCGATCAGCACGCCCAGCACGTCCAGCGCGATCTCCGCCGCCCGGGCGGGCGCCAGCGGCCCGTCCTCCCGCACGACGTCGGCCAACGAGCGGGACTCGACCAGCTCCATCACGATCCACGGCCGGTCGTCCTCGTCGACGACGTCGAAGACGGTCACCGCCGAGTTGTGCCGGATCCGCGCGGTGGCCTTCGCCTCGCGCAGCGTCCGGACGATCAGCCGGTGCTTCTCCTCCTCCTCGACGCTGGCGTTCATCCGCAGTTCCTTGACCGCGACGGTCCGGCCCAGCATCTCGTCCTCGGCGCGCCAGACAGTGCCCATGCCACCGCGTCCGAGCACGCCGTTCAGCCGGTAGCGGCCGGCCAGGAGGCGGCCGGTGGAACCCTGCGCCTGGGTCATTCGGAACGTTCCCCCATGTGCTGCTGGCGGTCGTGGTGACGGCGCGTCGGCCCGGCCCGGGCCCGAACGCCCAAGCCTCCATCATCCCCTGTCCGGGAAGGTGGCGGCCACCCGCCCCCCGTCCCAAGCCGGGACGAACCGGAACGGGTGCGACGCTCCGTGCCCGATCTGTGATCGAAAACTCGCCATGATCTGCCCGGAGCGCTGCTACCGTTCGGCAGCTCATCGTTTTTCCGGGGGGACTCGATGCCCATGACCGCACCCGCACCGGGCGCTGACGGCCCGTCGCCACGCCCGCGCACCGCCCAGCACTTCTCGGTGGCCCCGGTCCTGGACACCCCCGAGGGCTACGTCGCCCCCGGCATGCCCGGCGTCCCGGTCACCGGCTACACCCCCGACACCCCCGCCCCCCTCCGCCGGGCCCCCCGCCGCCGCACCGCCCTGGCCCTCGCCCTCGCCCTGCTCGCCACGCTCCTCGGCGGCCTCGCCTACGGCTGCGCGCCCCTGCGCGCCGCCGACAGCCTCGGCTGGCTCACCATCGCCCAGGCCGGCCTGGTCGCCCTCCCCCTCGGCTGCCTGGGCGGCCGGAACCCGCTGCTCCCGCCCCTGGGCGCCCTCCTCGCCGCCGGCGCCCTCCTGCTCGGCCAACTCACCCAGCACCTGCGCCTGCTCCTCGCCACCACCCCCACCCCCCACCCGCTCCTCCCCCAGACCCTCACCGGCTGGCGCGGCGACCTCCGCCCCCTCGACCTGGCCTTCTACGCCATCGCCCTGATCGGCGGCTTCCTCCTCACCCGCCGCTCCGCCAACGGCACCTGATCCCCACCCCCGGGAACACCGACGGCCCGCTCCCCTCGGAGGGAGAACGGGCCGTCAGCCGAGGACCGGACCGTCAGCGGTGGTCCAGCGCCGGGTTGACCGTCACCTCGACCCGCTGGAACTCCTTCAGCTCCGTGTAGCCCGTGGTGGCCATCGCCCGGCGCAGCGCCCCGAACAGGTTCATCGTCCCGTCCGGAGTGTGCGAGGGCCCGGTCAGGATCTCCTCGGTGCTGCCGACCGTCCCGAGGTCGACCCGCTTCCCGCGCGGCAGCTCCTCGTGGACCGCCTCCATCCCCCAGTGGAAGCCCTTGCCCGGAGCGTCCGTCGCCCGCGCCAGCGCCGCCCCGATCATGACCGCGTCGGCACCGCAGGCGACCGCCTTCGGAATGTCGCCGCTGTACCCGACGCCACCGTCCGCGATCACGTGCACGTAGCGCCCGCCGGACTCGTCCATGTAGTCCCGACGCGCGGCCGCGACGTCCGCCACCGCGGTCGCCATCGGCACCTGGATCCCGAGCACGTTCCGGGTGGTGTGCGCGGCGCCCCCGCCGAAGCCCACCAGCACGCCGGCCGCGCCGGTCCGCATCAGGTGCAGCGCGGCGGTGTACGTGGCGCAGCCGCCGACGATCACCGGAACGTCCAGCTCGTAGATGAACTGCTTGAGGTTCAGCGGCTCGGCGGCGCTGGAGACGTGCTCGGCCGAGACGGTGGTGCCGCGGATGACGAAGACGTCGACCCCGGCGTCCACGACGGCCTTGGAGAACTCGGCGGTCCGCTGCGGGGAGAGCGCGGCGGCGGTGACGACGCCGGAGTCGCGGACCTCCTGGATCCGCTGCTTGATCAGCTCGGCGCGGATCGGCGCGGAGTAGATCTCCTGGAGGCGGCGGGTCGCGGTGGCCTCGTCGGTGATCGAGGCGATCTCGTCCAGCAGCGGCTGCGGGTCCTCGTAGCGGGTCCAGAGGCCTTCGAGGTTCAGCACGCCCAGGCCGCCGAGGCGACCGATGGCGATGGCCTGCTGCGGCGAGACCACGCTGTCCATGGGGGCGGCCAGGAACGGCAGCTCGAAGCGGTAGGCGTCGATCTGCCAGGCGATCGAGACCTCCTTCGGGTCACGCGTACGCCGGCTGGGGACGACGGCGATGTCGTCGAAGGCGTACGCCCGGCGGCCGCGCTTGCCTCGCCCGATCTCGATCTCAGTCACTTCGAGCCCTTCTGGTTTGTTGCTCATGCCCGCCGGGTCACCCCGGCCGCCCCCAGTATCCCGTACCAGCGCTGGTGGCGCCCCGACGGCCCGGTCCCCGGACGCGCGGAAGGGCCCGCCGCGGCGGGCCCTTCCGGGGTCGAGCGGGTCAGCGCGACGAGTAGTTCGGCGCCTCGACGGTCATCTGGATGTCGTGCGGGTGGCTCTCCTTGAGGCCCGCCGAGGTGATCCGGACGAAGCGGCCCTTGCTCTCCATCTCGGCGATGGTGGCGGCACCGACGTAGCCCATGGTCTGGCGCAGGCCGCCGACCAGCTGGTGCAGCACGGCCGACAGCGGGCCGCGGTACTGGACCTGGCCCTCGATGCCCTCGGGGACGAGCTTGTCGTCCGAGGCGACCTCGGCCTGGAAGTAGCGGTCCTTGGAGTAGGAGCGGCCCTGGCCGCGGGACTGCATGGCGCCCAGCGAGCCCATGCCGCGGTAGGACTTGAACTGCTTGCCGTTGATGAACAGCAGCTCGCCCGGGGACTCCTCGCAGCCGGCCAGCAGCGAGCCCAGCATCACGGTGTCGGCACCGGCGGCGAGCGCCTTGCCGATGTCGCCCGAGTACTGCAGGCCGCCGTCGCCGATGACCGGCACGCCGGCCGCCTGGCAGGCCAGCGCGGCCTCGTAGATGGCGGTGATCTGCGGGACGCCGATGCCGGCGACCACGCGGGTGGTGCAGATGGAGCCGGGGCCGACGCCGACCTTGACGCCGTCCACGCCGGCGTCGATCAGCGCCTGGGCGCCGTCGCGGGTGGCGACGTTGCCGCCGACCACGTCGACCTTGACGGCGGACTTGATCTTCTCGATCCAGGCCAGCGCGTTGTGGCTGTGGCCGTGCGAGGTGTCGACGACCAGGAAGTCCACGCCCGCCTCGACCAGGGCCTGGGCCCGGTCGAAGGCCTCGGCGCTGGCGCCGACGGCGGCGCCGACCAGCAGACGGCCCTCGGCGTCCTTGGCGGCGTTCGGGTACTGCTCGGCCTTGACGAAGTCCTTGACCGTGATCAGGCCCTTGATCCGGCCCTCGTCGTCGACCAGCGGGAGCTTCTCGATCTTGTGGCGGCGCAGCAGCGCCATCGCGTCCTCGCCGGAGATGCCGACCTTGCCGGTGATCAGCGGCATCGGGGTCATGATCTCGCGGACCCGGCGGGTGCGGTCCGACTCGAAGGCCATGTCGCGGTTGGTGACGATGCCGAGCAGCTTGCCGGACTCGTCGGCGATCGGGACGCCGGAGATGCGGAACTTGGCGCACAGCGCGTCGGCCTCGGCGAGCCTGGTGTCCGGGCCGACCGTGATCGGGTCGGTGACCATGCCGGACTCGGAGCGCTTCACCAGGTCGACCTGGTTGGCCTGGTCCTCGACCGACAGGTTGCGGTGCAGCACGCCGACGCCGCCCTGGCGGGCCATGGCGATGGCCATCCGCGCCTCGGTGACCTTGTCCATCGCCGCGGACAGCAACGGGATGTTGACGCGGACGTTCCGGGAGACCCGCGAGGAGGTGTCGACCTGGTTCGGCAGCACCGCGGAGGCCCCGGGCAGCAGCAGGACGTCATCGAACGTGAGCCCGAGCATGGCGAACTTCTCGGGTACGCCTGCGGCGTTGTAAGACATTTGGGGGTACCTTCCGTGGCCGGCCTTATCCGCTCGCGCCCAGAGGGAGGGGGCGCGTTGATCGCTCACTCGCGCAGACGGCCGAAAGCCGGGTGGCTTGGAGGAAGCTCCAACGGAACCCCGTGTGCACCCGCAAAACTTTGGCAACCTGCCCAGGCGCCGATACCCCATGGTACTGGCACCGCGAATGTGCCCTCGTGTGCCCTTGACAACAAGCGCCCCCGCGGGCTCATTCCGCCCGGCCGGGCCCCCTGGCCTGCGCCTCCGGTCAGGAGGAGGCGGCGCCCGGCCTCAGGAGGACTCCTCCGCGAGCGCCCGCAGCCGGCTGAGCGCGCGGTGCTGGGCGACCCGGACGGCCCCCGGCGACATCCCGAGCACCTCGCCGGTCTCCTCCGCCGACAGCCCGGCGGCCACCCGCAGCAGCACCAGCTCGCGCTGACGGGCCGGCAGGTTGGAGAGCAGCTCCTTGGCCCAGGCCGCGTCGCTGCTCAGCAGCGCCTGCTCCTCCGGGCCGAGCGCCTCGTCCGGCACCTCCGGCAGGTCGTCCTGCGGCACGACGGTGGAGCCGGGCCCGCGCATCGCGGCCCGCTGCAGATCGGCGATCTTGTGCGCGGCGATGCCGTAGACGAAGGCCTCGAACGGCCGTCCCTGGTCCTTGTACCGGGGCAGCGCGCACAGCACCGCGACACAGACCTCCTGGGCCACGTCGTCCACGTGGTGCCGGGCCCCGCCGGGCAGCCGGACCAGCCGGGCGCGGCAGTACCGCAGCGCCAGCGGGTGGACGTAGGCGAGCAGCGCGTCGATCGCCGGGCCCTCACCGCGCACGGCGGCCGCGACCAGTTCGCCCACCAGGGGGGAGCCGCCCGTGCCGAGCACCGGCGGGCGGCCCGGACCGTCCCCGGTCACGGAGTCGCCGGATTCCGCGTACGCGTCACGACCCGGGTCGGAGGGCTCGGCCTCACCCGGGTCCGCCTGGCCGGCCGCACCGGCGACATCGTCGCGCATCGGTCCATGGTGCCTGGTCGATCGGGAAAACGCGGCACCGCGTCCGGAGTTGTGCACCGGAACGTTATGCGCTGCGGCACCGTGCGGCGTGCCGCGCACCACCGGCCCCTCCTGCACCGTGCCGCCTCCCGCCGCGCCGCCGTGGGTGGTCCTGTCCGTCGCGCCGTCCGCCGAGTATCCTGCGGCTGCGTGGTTCGCCGCAGTGCCTGTCCGCTGGTCCCCGAGGTGCTCCACTCCTCCATGGTGCAACCTCGGGACCGTAACGTCACACGCCCGTGCGGCGTCCGCTCCGGAATTCGAGGGCGGCGCGCCGCGGCCGGCGGCGCCGCCGACGGTCAGCGGACCAGGCCCCAGCGGAAACCCAGCGCCACCGCGTGCGCACGGTCGGAGGCGCCGAGCTTCTTGAACAGCCGTCGGGCGTGGGTCTTGACGGTGTCCTCGGACAGGAACAGCTCGCGCCCGATCTCGGCGTTGCTGCGCCCGTGGCTCATGCCCTCCAGCACCTGGATCTCACGCGCCGTCAAGGTCGGTGCCGCGCCCATGTCGGGGCTGCGCAGCCGGCGCGGGGCGAGCCGCCAGGTCGGGTCGGCGAGGGCCTGGGTGACGGTGGCCCGCAGCTCGGCGCGCGAGGCGTCCTTGTGCAGGTACCCGCGGGCACCCGCGGCCACCGCGAGCGCGACCCCGTCGAGGTCCTCGGCGACGGTGAGCATGATGATCCGCGCGCCCGGATCGGCGGACAGCAGCCGCCGGACGGTCTCGACCCCGCCGAGGCCGGGCATCCGGACGTCCATCAGGACGAGATCGGAGCGGTCGGCCACCCAGCGGCGGAGGACCTCCTCCCCGTTCGTCGCGGTGGTGACCCGGTCCACACCGGGTACGGTCGCGACGGCGCGGCGAAGCGCCTCGCGGGCGAGCGGGGAATCGTCGCAAACGAGAACGGAAGTCATGACCGTCGTCCTCCGCAGCTGATCCGCGTCACGTTGAGCCTCCTGGCTGGTACGAACCTCTCCGACACGGCCGATCGGCGACGGACTTCGTCCTGATCGCCCCGACTTGCCCGCGATCGTTCCCGACGTCCGGCGCCCGCTAACCGCCTCCGCACTACCAACGACCGTCACTCGAATGAGTTACGGCCTTCGGGCCATCTCCACCACTGTACGTGGCCAACCCATTACCGATCAGCCGCATCGCGGTGCACACGCCGCACTTTTACGCAGCTCGCGCGCGGTGGGCGCACGACCCGCACGCCGGTACGGGTCGTCGCGCGCCCGTCGACCACCCGATTGCCACACCTCGCGCCCGCCGAACCCCTTGCCCACTTTGCCCGTTTTTATAGCTTTCGTATGGTCATTGACTGTTGTGCCAGTGTGTGGGTGACTTGTCCATGGAGTTGCCTTAAGTCATATTTCCAGGTGTCCACACCAGCGCGGGACGCCCCGCCGGGCACCGTTCGGCAGCAGCCCGCCGAAACGCCCGGCCGCCGCCGACCGCCTCTGAAGGGAATGAGCCATGGCAGATTTCTCCCGCCTCCCCGGTCCCAACGCGGACCTCTGGGACTGGCAGCTCTCGGCGGCCTGCCGCGGCGTGGACAGCTCGCTCTTCTTCCACCCGGAGGGTGAGCGCGGAGCGGCCCGCAGTTCGCGCGAGACCAGCGCCAAGGAGGTCTGCATGCGCTGCCCGGTGATCGCCGAGTGCGCGGCGCACGCCCTGGCGGTCCGCGAGCCGTACGGGGTCTGGGGCGGGATGACCGAGGACGAGCGCGAGGAGATGCTGGGCCGCTCGCGGCACCGCCTGGTGGAGGTCCCGTTGACCCCGCCGACGGTCGCGCACCGTTAGACCCGCGCCCGCGGCGCGCCGTGAAGAAACGTTCCTTCGCGGCGCATCAGGCCGCTCCGCCCCCCTCTGGGGAACCCGGTCACCGATCGTCAGCGATCGGCGGCCGCACCCGCCAGCCGCTCCCGCATCAGCGCGACGGCCGGCACCTCGGCCAGGTCCGGCAGGGTGAGCGCCACCACCTGGCGCACCGCCGGTGCCCCCGAGGCCGTCCGCACCGGAACCGTCGACACGCCGTCAGGACGCACCGACTGGAGGGCCAGCCGGGGCAGCACCGCCACCCCGAGCCCGGCCGCCACCAGGCCGACCACCGCCGGGTAGTCGTCGGTCGCGAAGTCGATCCGGGGCTCGAAACCCGCCCCCGCGCACAGCTCCACCAGGTGCCCCCGGCACTGCGGGCAGCCGGCGATCCACTGCTCCCCCGCCAGCTCCGCCAGCTCCACCGGACCGCCCCGCCCGGCCAGCGGGTGGGCGGCCGGCAGCAGGCCCACCAGCGGGTCGTCCAGCAGCGGGGTGACCACCAGGTCGGACCAGTCGGTGCCGGCCGACAGCTGCTGGGCCTCCAGGTTCGCCTCGGCCCGGGCCTCGCGCGGCGTGCCGTGCGCGGGGGCGGGCGCCGCGGCCGCACCGTCGGACTGCGGGTAGCGGAAGGCCAGCGCGATCTCGCACTCGCCGCCGCGCAGCATCGCCAGCGACTCCGGCGGCTCGGCCTCGACCAGCGACACGCGCACCCCCGGATGGCTGTCCCGCAGGCGGGCGACCGCGGGCGGCACCAGGGTGGAACTCGCGGTCGGGAAGGAGACCAGCCGCACCCGGCCGGCCCGCAGCCCGGCGATCGCGGCCACCTCCTCCTCGGCGGCGGAGAGCCCGGCCAGGATCCCGGTGGCATGCTTGAGCAGCACCCGCCCGGCCTCGCTGAGCTGCATCCCGCGGCCCGAGCGGACCACCAGCGGGGTGTCCACCGACTTCTCCAGGGCCTTCATCTGCTGGCTGATGGCGGGCTGGGTGCACCCCAGCTCGCGGGCGGCGGCGGAGAAGGAGCCGGTGCGGGCGACGGCACGCAGGACGCGCAGGTGGCGGGCCTCGATCATGCCTCAGTTATAAGGCAATCTTTGCATTCTGCAAAATTCTACTGATAGTTGAAGCATCAAGCGCACCCACCGAACAACGGCCGGAGGCCCGGTCCGACTCCCCGAGGGAGTGGACCGGGCCTCCGGTCAGGCGTCGGTGCCTCAGTGCGAGTGGCCGTGGCCGCCGTGCGAGTGACCGGCGTCGGCCTCCTCCTCCTTCTTCTCCACCACGAGGGTCTCGGTGGTGAGGAGCAGGGAGGCGATCGAGGCGGCGTTCTCCAGCGCGGAGCGGGTGACCTTGACCGGGTCGATGACGCCGGCCTTCAGCAGGTCGCCGTACTCGCCGGTGGCCGCGTTGAAGCCGTGACCGGCCTCCAGCTCGGCGACCTTGTGGGTGATGACGTAGCCCTCGAGGCCGGCGTTCTGGGCGATCCAGCGCAGCGGCTCGTGCAGCGCCTTGCGGACCACGGCGACACCGGTGGCCTCGTCACCCGACAGGCCCAGGCCGTCGTTCAGCACCTTGGCCGCGTGCACCAGCGAGGCGCCACCGCCGGCGACGATGCCCTCCTCGACCGCGGCGCGGGTCGCCGAGATGGCGTCCTCCAGGCGGTGCTTGCGCTCCTTGAGCTCCACCTCGGTGGCGGCGCCGACCTTGATGACACAGACGCCGCCGGCCAGCTTGGCCAGGCGCTCCTGCAGCTTCTCGCGGTCCCAGTCGGAGTCGGTCGCGGCGATCTCGCCCTTGATCTGGGCGACGCGGCCGGCCACGGCCTCGGAGTCACCGGCACCGTCGACGACGGTGGTGTCGTCCTTGGTGATGGTCACGCGGCGGGCGGTGCCCAGCACGTCCAGACCGGCCTGGTCGAGCTTGAGGCCGACCTCCTCGGAGATGACCGTGCCGCCGGTGAGGACGGCCAGGTCGCCGAGGATCGCCTTGCGGCGGTCGCCGAAGCCCGGGGCCTTGACGGCGACGGCGTTGAAGGTGCCGCGGATCTTGTTCACGACCAGGGTCGACAGCGCCTCGCCGTCGACGTCCTCGGCGATGATCAGCAGCGGCTTGGAGGCACCGCTCTGCAGGATCTTCTCCAGCAGCGGCAGCAGCTCCTGGATGGAGGAGATCTTGCCCTGGTTGATCAGGATGTACGGGTCCTCGAGGACCGCTTCCTGGCGCTCGGCGTCGGTGACGAAGTACGGCGACAGGTAGCCCTTGTCGAACTGCATGCCCTCGGTGAAGTCCAGCTCCACGCCGAAGGTGTTCGACTCCTCGACGGTGATGACACCGTCCTTGCCGACCTTGTCGATCGCCTCGGCGATCAGCTCGCCGACCTGGGTGTCCTGCGCGGAGAGGGACGCGACGGCGGCGACGTCGTCCTTGCCCTCGATCTCGCGGGCGATGGACAGCAGGTGCTCGGAGACGGCGGCGACGGCCTTGTCGATGCCCTTCTTGAGGGCGGCCGGGCCGGCACCGGCGGCGACGTTGCGCAGACCCTCGTTGACCAGGGCCTGGGCCAGCACGGTGGCGGTGGTGGTGCCGTCACCCGCGACGTCGTTGGTCTTGGTGGCGACCTCCTTGACGAGCTGCGCGCCAAGGTTCTCGTACGGGTCGTCCAGCTCGACCTCACGGGCGATGGTGACACCGTCGTTGGTGATGGTCGGGGCGCCGAACTTCTTGTCGATGACGACGTTGCGGCCCTTGGGGCCGATGGTCACCTTGACGGTGTCGGCCAGCTTGTTGACACCGCGCTCCAGCGAGCGGCGGGCGTCCTCGTCGAACTGCAGGATCTTCGCCATGTTCCCTATTCCCTCGGGGCTGCGGCCGGCCGGCCGCCGAACTACGTGAACCAACAACCACGCCCCGGGCCCCTGTCACTAGGGACACGGATCCGGGGCGGGTCGGAACGACTTACTTCTCGATGATGGCGAGAACGTCGCGGGCGGAGAGGACGAGATACTCCTCGCCCTGGTACTTCACCTCAGTGCCGCCGTACTTCGAGTACAGGACGATGTCACCCACGGCGACGTCGAGCGGCAGACGCTGGCCGTCCTCGAAGCGGCCCGGGCCGACAGCCAGGACGACGCCCTCCTGGGGCTTCTCCTTGGCGGTGTCCGGGATAACCAGGCCGGAGGCCGTGGTGGTCTCGGCGTCGAGCGGCTGGACCACAATGCGGTCCTCGAGCGGCTTGATGGCAACCTTGCTGCTGGTGGTCACGTCCGAGCTCCCCTTCGGAGATTACGGGGTTTTCTAACGGGTAGGGGCGAACCTGCGTACCTGCCGTCGCGGGGGTCAGGCACACGTCTTCGCATTAGCACTCCCCCAGTGGGGAGTGCCAAGGACGACCATAGGCTGCCGTTAGCACTCAGTCAACCAGAGTGCCAACGACGCGCCCTGCGGGCTCGACCCGCGGACGAGCGGCCACACTCCGGATCCACTCCCCGGGCCCCGCCGGCGACGCCGTCCGCGCCGGCGCTGCCGGCCCTGCTGACGGGCCGACCGGTCAGAATGACCTGGTGGACACCGAGAACCTCCAGCCCCTGCTGACCCCCGAGGGTCAGGCCCTGCTCGCCGAGCTGCGCGAGTTCACCCCCGAGGAGGAGCTGGCGCTGGCCACCCGGCTGCGGCGGGAGCACCCGGCGGAGCTGGTGTCGGCGGCGTTCGGCCAGGCGCGGCTGCGGCAGCGGGCGCGGGCGAAGTTCGGGGCGGACGCCGACCTGATGTACTTCACGCCCAACGGGGTCGAGCAGTCCACCCGGCGCAGCGTGGCCGAGTGGCGGGCCCGCCGCTTCGCCGAGCTGGGCGTACGGCGCCTGGCGGACCTCTGCTGCGGCATCGGCGGGGACGTGCTGGCCCTGGCCCGGGCCGGGATCCGGGTGCTGGCCGTCGACAAGGACCCGGCGGCCTGCGCCGCCACCGCCGCCAACGCCGCCGCGCTGGGCCTGTCGGAGCTGGTGGAGGTGCGCTGCGCGGACGTCGCCGAGGTGGACGTCACCGGCTACGACGCGGTGTTCACCGACCCGGCGCGGCGCACCTCGCGCGGCCGGGTGTTCGACCCGGAGGCGTACGCCCCGCCGCTGTCCTGGGCGGTCGAGGCCGGGCGGCGGACCCCGATCGGCGCGTTGAAGGTCGCCCCGGGCATCCCGCACGAGGCCGTCCCGGCGGACGCCGAGGCCGAGTGGGTCTCCGACCACGGGGACGTCAAGGAGGCGGTGCTCTGGTTCGGCACCGGGGCGGTCCGCCCGCACCGCGCGACCCTGCTGCCGCACGGCGACAGCCTGACCGGCGGCGACCTGCCCGACCCGCCGGCCGGCCCGGTCGGGCGCTACCTGTACGAGCCGGACGGCGCGGTGATCCGGGCGCACCTGGTGGCCGAGGTGGCCGGGCAGGTCGACGGCCGGCTGATCGACCCGAAGATCGCCTACGTGACCTCGGACCGCCTGGTCGCCACCCCGTACGCGCACGCCTTCGAACTCACCGACGTGCTCCCGTACAACGTCAAGAAGCTGAAGGCGCTGCTGCGCGAGCGCGCGGTCGGCACGGTGGTGATCAAGAAGCGCGGGATGGCGATCACCCCGGAGGAACTGCGCCGCCAGCTCAAGCCCTCCGGGCCGAACTCCGTCACGGTGATCCTCAGCCGCACCGACAACGGGCCGCTGATGATGCTGGGCCGGCCGGTCTGAGCGGACAGGGCCTAGGTTCTGTCCGGCGGATCATGTGACTTCTCCATGCCGGGCTCGTTGTGCCCGGCATGGGGCGGGGTGATCTGACGAACGACGAATGGGGCCGGCTGGCACCGCATCTGCCGGGAAGCGGTCGGCGGGGCGGGCGCTGGAACGACCACCGCAGGGTGATCAACGGGATCTTGTTCCG
>NZ_JBIAXC010000043.1:0-88417 GCF_042896295.1 Kitasatospora sp. NPDC001309
TTGGGGTATCCTGGGGGGTGCGCTGGGGGGGGGCGGTGGGGGCCGGGGCGAAGTTCTGGACTAGGGGGGGGGGCGCCGGGGGGTGTGGGGGGGGGGGGGGGGGGTGGGCGGCGCAGGGCCGCCCACCCCGGGAACAAGGCCCGGTCAGGAACCGGGCTCGGTGGGCCGGTTCGGGAAGACGAACCGGGACGGTCCTCCGGCCGGGGACGGTCCGCTGGCTGCCGGCGCGGGCGGTGCCGGCACCGATGGGGCTACCGGAGCCGGACCGGGCGCCGGGGGCGCGGGTGCGGCCGGGGTCGTCGACAGTTCCGGCGCGGACGGGGTGGCAGGCTGGGCCGCGCCTCCGTCCTGGCCGCCGCCGGACGACGACTCCCCATTACCTGAGCCGGGGGCGGCCCGGGTGATCAGGGCCGGGATGCCAGGCCGGGTGACCAGGGCGCGTCCGCGGTCGCCGGGGGCGGCCGGGTCCTCGCCGAAGCGGAACTTCGTCGGCTGCTGCGCGGGGCCGGCGTCGATGCCTTCCTTGCTGATACGCCCGGTCGGATCGATGCCGGAGGAGGCACCGCCGCCGTCCATCCCGGGGACCTTGGCGGGGCCCTGCGGGGCCGGGACACCGGTGCCCACCTGCATCGCGAGGCTGGCAGCGGTCTTCGCCGCCCCGGCAGCCACTGCGACACCGGCGACGCTGGTGCGGTGCATGTCCTCGTGGCCCGAGCCGTCGGTCGCCCAGTGGATGAACTTGTAGCAGGCGTACGGGCAGAGCAGGATCAAGACCATGATCACGACACCGGCCATGGCGTCCGACAGGGCGCTCATCCCGTCCTTG
Source organism: Kitasatospora sp. NPDC001309 (assembly GCF_042896295.1). Taxonomy (NCBI): domain Bacteria; kingdom Bacillati; phylum Actinomycetota; class Actinomycetes; order Kitasatosporales; family Streptomycetaceae; genus Kitasatospora; species Kitasatospora sp. NPDC001309. The sequence continues at coordinate 827 of NZ_JBIAXC010000043.1, forward strand.
GCGTTCGAGTTGCCGATCGCGGAGATGCCGGTGATGAACACGATGGTCATCAGGAGCTTCGACGCCACCAGGGTGGCGGTGGCCTCGATCCAGCCGCGCCGCCAGCGCTGCGCGACCTCCCAGCCTCCGCCGGCCCCGGCGAAGCTCGCGAGGACGACCAGGACCAGGATGCCGACCTTGCGGGCGACCATCGTGCCCCAGTAGAGGAACGCGCCGATCGCGCACCCGATGGCGACCAGGGATGGGATCGTCCAGCCGAGCCCGTACATGAAGCCGAGTTCGGAGACCTTGATGATCCGCCGGATCGCGTCCTCCAGCGTGGTCCCGGCGGCCTTGAACAGGCTGTCGGACAAAGCGTCGACGACCGTCACCGCAACCGAGGTGAACGAGATCGCGCAGAAGGAGAACAGGACGCCGGTCATGGTGCCCCAGGCCGCGCGGGCGAGCGCCCGGTCGTCGCGGCGCCAGGCAGCGAGGATCAGCTGCGCGCAGAACGTGCCGACCGTGAGGATCAGGCCGATCGGCAGGATCAGCTCGTAGTTCTGCCTGAACCAGCCGGCGTTGAGGTCGATGCCGGTGGTCTGGTTGACCCCCTGCGAGGCGAGGTTGACGGCGCTGGTCGCCAGCTCCGTCATCGACTTGGTGATCCACGCACCGATGCCGTCAGTGATGCTCTTGCCCGGATCGGAGACGAAGTTGATCGCGTCGACCGCGTCGCAGACCTGGCTGATCATGGGGACGTCGCAGACACCCATGGGGGAACCTCCTTCCTGGGATTAGGGCGAGACGGTCGGCAGCACGCCGACCAGAGCGCAGGGACGGTCGGGGCGGCACTGGACGGCGAGGGTGGACGAGCGGTCCTCGGCTCCGCCCTGCGGGGCGCCGTTCCAGGAGATCGACTGCTTGCCGGTGACGGTGACGGCGTAGATGTATGCCTGCTTGATCGCCCCCGGATCGGCCTGGAGCGCCCTGGTGAACGTGTCCGGGAAGTGCGCCTCGTCCGCGGTCGCCGTGGCGAACTGGCCGGAGTCGGCCATCCGTCCCCACAGCAGCGGCGACGGAACCAGGCGGTCCACCGAGCTGGCGTCCGCGTAACTCCCCTCGGCCGTCAGCCACCGGTGGAGGCCGGCCACCAGCTCCGGCTGCGAGTACGAGCGGGTGTCGTACGACCACAGCGCCACCGCCGCAGACTTCGCGTAGCCGATCGGATCGTGCGTCGACGGCGGAGACGGAACCGAACCGGGACCACCCGTGGGCGATGGCGACGCGGAAGCGCTGCTGGAGGAGGGTGAACTGGCGACCGGGGAGACAGGGTTGGGCGTGGCTCGGGTGTCGCGGGTGAAGTAGGCGAGCGCGCCGGCCAGGATGACGAGGACCACCAGGACCACGAGGCCGAGCAGCGCCCGGCGGCGCACGCGCGATGCGCCGCCGGACACGCCTTCACGGGTGAAGGAACGATTCTGCATCAGTGGACCTGGCCGCCAAGGCCGGAGAAGAAGGCGACGATTCCGTTCGCCGCACCGATCAGCAGTGCGGCGCCGGCCGACACCAGTACGCCCTTCTTGCCGTTGGCCTCGGCCTGGTGGCCGCCGGAGTGGTGGCCCCAGGCCCAGACCCCGGCGCTGACGGCAAGCGCGCCGACGATCGCGATGATCCCGAACAGGTTGATCGAGCCCATCACCTGCTTGAGGACCGAGAGGCCAGGCAGGCCGCCCTCGTTCGGGGTGATGCCGGGGTCGAAGGCGAGGTGCGTGACCGCGTCCGCGAGAAACATGGGAACTCCAGTTCGAATATGGGCATGCGAAGGCAGCCCGGGAGGGGAAAAGGGGGGAGGGGAGGTGGGAGAAGCGCCGGTCAGACGACGCGGCGGGCCGCGAGGATCTCCGGTCGCCATTCGGCGAGCGTCGAGATCTTGACCACGTCGCCGGTGTGCGGGGCCTGCACGACGAGCCCTGAGCCGATGAACATTCCGACGTGTTCCGGCACGGCGGCGGTGCCCCGCGTGAAGAGCAGGTCGCCGGGCTTGAGAGCGTCCGCCGAGACGGCCGTCCCCTGCTTGACCTGGTCGTACGTGGTCCGCTCCAGCGAGATGCCAGCGGCCTTGTAGGCCATCTGCATCAGCGAGGAGCAATCGCACCGGCCCATCGGGTCGGCGCCGTGCGAGTTCTCGCACGTCCCACCCCACTGGTACGGGGTGCCCAACTGACCGAGCGCCCAACGGATTGCCGTCTGGACCTGCTGGGGGGCGTCGGTCGGAATGGTGTACCCGGCCGGGAGTGAGCCCGCCGGGATAGTCCCGAAGTTGGTGCCGTCGCCGCCCGTTGAGGTTCCGCAGCCGCCGGTGCTCGGCGAGGGGCTCGCGGTGCCGCCGCCCGAAGGAGTCGGCGCCGGGGTCGGGCTCCCACCAGGTGGCGGCGAGGCGGCTTCGGTGGGGGTGAGCAGCGGCTCGATCGCCTTCTGCAGCGCGGTCGCCAGCGGCTCCCACTTCGCATAGGCGTCGGGGAACCCGCTGCGCTGCACCGCCTGGGCGGCCTGGGTGACGGTCATCGACTGCCAACCGCTGACCTGGTTGAGCGCCTCGTAGAACTTCGTCGAGGCGTACACCGGTTGCATGATCTGCGCCGGCGTGCCCCAGCCCTGCGAGGGCCGCTGCTGGAACAAGCCCAGCGAATCGCGGTCCCCGTAGTTGATGTTCCGAAGTCCGCTCTCCTGGAGCGCCGTTGCCAGCGCGACGATCTGCCCGCGGACGGGGATGTGCATCGCGACACCGGTGGCCTGGATCGTCTTGGCGTTCGGGATCTGCTCGTCCGGCTTGTCCAGCCCGGCCACGTTCGGCGCCGACAGCGGGCTCGAGCCCTTGAGAATCGACTCCACCTGCGCCGCGACGGCGGAACTGTCCACAGCCTGTGTACCGCCGCCGGTCGGACAGGCGGACGCCGACGCGTTGCCCGCGCCGACGATCACCACCGGCAGGGCCAGCATCAGTGGGCCGCAGGCGAGAACGCCGAGGAGCGTGCCAGCGGTCTTCTTCACGTCCGCCGCCGATCGCCGAAGCGGTACAGGGCAGTTGGCGGGGGACGATGAGGGCACGGGTGTGCCAGGGCATGCTGCATCGCAGCGGCTCCTTGCGGGATTCGTAGGAGGGCGCGGTGCCGGACTCTCGTGCGAAGAAGTCACCGGCACCGCGCCGGTCGTGAAACCGCCCTCGGTCAGGGCGGGCCCGGGTCAGAGGAGTTGGTAGCTCCCGGACGCCGGTCTCGGGTCACGCGCGGCAGCCAGCCGCGCTCGTAATCTCAGCCGGAACACGAAGGCGCTCCTCGGAATCGGGGGAAGGAAGATGCCGCCCGCGTGGCTCCGCGAGACAGAGCAACACAGGGCAGCACAGGGCAACACGCGCCGGGCCCAGGCCCGTTCGGCCTGCTGCCCGGTTGGCATGGCGAGACAGTAGACGCGAAAGTCGGCCGCACCAAACGACCCCCGACCAGGCCCGGCACCTGCGTCGCCGCTCGTTAGGTCCAGCCGCCGATCGCCGCTACCTTCCTCGACATCCCCGCTCCCGGCGGCTGCCGCCGGGCGCCGCCTGGAGCGGGCCCAACCACGCCCTGAAGGAAGAACCATGAGCTACAAGCTGCACCGAGGCGACGCTCTCACCGTCCTGAAGTCCCTGCCCGACGAGAGCGTCCACGCGGTGATCACCGACCCGCCGTACAACAGCGGCGGCCGGACCAGCTCCGAGCGCACGAGCCGCGACGCCCGCGCCAAGTACGTGACCAGTGGCAGCGCCCACGACCTGAAGACCTTCCCCGGCGAGAACCGCGACCAGCGTTCCTACCGGTCCTGGCTCACCGACCTGCTGACCGAGGCATACCGGGCGAGCACCGAGCACTCGGTCGCGATGGTCTTCTCCGACTGGCGGCAGGAGCCCACCACCAGCGACGCGCTGCAGATGGCCGGGTGGACCTGGCAGGGCACCATCCCGTGGATCAAGCCCGCCAGCCGGCCGCGCAAGGGCGGCTTCAAGCAGTCCGCGGAGTTCATCATCTGGGGCGTCAAGGGCACCCTCGACAACAGCCGGGACCTCTACCTGCCCGGCCACTTCATCGCCAGCCAGCCCCGCAAGGACCGGGTCCACATCACCCAGAAGCCGCTGGAGATCATGCAGCAGCTCGTCCAGATCTGCCCCGAGAACGGCACCGTCCTCGACCCGTTCACCGGCAGCGGCTCGACCGGCGTCGCCGCCCTACGCGAAGGCCGGCGATTTGTCGGCGCCGAACTCTCGCCGCACTACGCGGACGTGGCCGAACAGCGCCTGCGCGCCGAACTGACGCAGGACGACTTTGTCCTCGCCGGACCGGAGGCGTGACCGTGAGAACCCCGGACAGCCGGCACCGACCGGCCCACAGACACACTAGGGCGGCTGGAGCATGAAGCTCCAGCCGCCCTCGCCGTTCCGTCAGGCCGCCTGAACTGCCCGCTCGATCAGCGGACCCGCCTTCTCCAGGTCGGCCGCCGAGGCGATCCGCACCTCCAGGTCCCCGGTGCCCAGGTGCCCGATCCCGCGCATGTCGCGCGTGAAGCCCTCCTCCAGGTCCACCGTGTCCGGGTCCAGGCGCAGGTAGACCAGGATCACCCGGTGCGACTCCGAAGGCCGGAAGATCACGCTGGCCACGTTCTGCAGCCGCCGGTAAGCGATGTAGTGCTTGAGGACGACGGTCTCCACCTCGCCCGACGCGGTGAGCACCTCGTCCAGCTCGCCGTACAGATCCCGGAGACACTCCGGTACGTCGCCGACGACCGGCAGCTCAGCTGCCTCGACGGCAGCCGCCGGCACCGAAGGCGTGATGGATCTGCGCACGGCCGCCGGGCTGACTGCGGCGGAGACCGGCTCGACCAGCTGGAGGCTCAGCAGCCCGCCGTCGAAGATCCGGTAGCGGACCAGCTCGATCGGCCACTGCCGACCCAGGTCACCAACGGCAACCCGGTCGTGGTGCGAGAACCCGGCCGCGATGCACAGCGCCCGGGGAGCACGCCAGTCGACGGACTCGGCCGCCTCCGGGCCCAGCTTCTTCTTGACGAGGGCCTCGAACTCGTGGCGGCTGCTCTTCAACCAGGTGAGGTACGAGACCGCCTGCGAGACGACCCCGCTGTCGTTGCCCTTCTTGAACTCGATCACGACCGGCACGCCGTTCTCGTCCAGACCCAGCGAGTCCACCCGGCCCCGGTGCCACGGACCGGTCGGATACTCCGACTCCAGGAACCGGATGCCGAGCATGGCCCCCATGCTGGCCTCCACCCGGCGCTGCAGCTGCACCTCCAGCGCCACCGTCGAGCTGCGCAACTCCACGTCCTGGCCGTCCGCCCCGAGCCGGAACACCTTCAGATCAGCCACCCACGCCCCCTTCGCACGACCGTACGGGGAGACCAATCAACGAGCGGAACGGGATATTCCCCCTGGGTGGCGACACCGGAGCCCGCAGATGAGCAGCCCGGACGGCTTCCAGAATGAGGTGGTGATCAAGCGGCCAGAGCTGGGAAGATCACCCCCTAGGCGGCTATCTCGGACAATGAGGTACAAGTTGCGGATCGTCAGGATCGCTTGGGAGAACTACCGTCGACTGCCCGACGGTGAGATCCATGTGCGCAACCACATGGTGCTGGTCGGCCCCAACGACTCGGGTAAGTCGAGCGTCCTCCGCGCCGCACACATGTGCCTCGGCATGACCCGCGCCCAGCTGATGTCCGCGGTCAACGTTCGCGACTTCACCGACGCAACCAATCAGCTGAGGTTGGAGGTAGAGCTCTCGGACCTCGGGCCCGACGACCTCGCGGCGTTTCCGGACGAGGTGATCGTCGGCGACTCCAACACGATCAAGATCGCGGTCGAGGCGGACCTCAACCTCGCCGACTCCGAAGGCGATGACGCCGAGGAGACCAAGGAGGTCCGCCGGTTCTTCATCGATGCCGGACACAGGCGCGGGCCTTCGAGGGCACAGTTCGACGCCATCGGGTGGGCATACGTCCCTGCCGCGCGCTCGCTTGTGCGGGAGCTGGCTGGCGCCGGCGGGACGATGCAGGAGCTTCTCAGTGCCCTCGATCTAGGCAACGACTCCGCAGCTGTCGAGCAGGCCGCCAAGCAGCTGAGGGAGGCGGTCCAACAGGCGGCAGCAGTAGGCGCGTTCGGCGCTGAGCTCGCAACTACGCTCTCCGATGCGCTGCCGAAGCCCGTGAGGGCTGACCAGGTCCACATCTCGACCGCCGGCGATCTGATCGGTTCCCCCCTCGCGGGGATGACGGTCGCGATCCAGGACGGCGATCACCTGGCTCCCCTGGCCGAGCAGTCTGACGGCGTACGAGCCCTCTCCGTGCTCGCACTACTGGGCATGTCCCAGCGGGCAGCCCGGATCGTCGGAGTCGATGAGCCTGAGACACACCTGCACACCAGCGCCCAGAGGGCCGTAGCACGATCTTTCCGCAAGAGTGCCGGGCAACGGCTCGTGGTCTCCCACTCAGCCGCCCTTGTCGGTCAGATGGACCCCCAGGACATCGTGGCGTTCGGCGCCGACCGGAGGCCCCGGCAGCTTCCCGTCGATGTGTTCGCAACGGGCGGTGCTCAGGCTGCCAAGTACTGGATCCCCAGCATCATCGACGCCCTGACGGCACGTCGGCTGCTCTTCGTCGAAGGGGCAAGCGACAAGATCATCTGCGAGGCTGTCGCGGACCTCATCGGCCTTTCGCTCGATCGAGTCGGCGTAGCCGTCATCGAGCTTGGTGGCGGAAGCTCGTTCGGACCTGCGTACAAGGTGCTCGGCCCTGCGGGCTTCGACGTGCCCATCTACGGGGTCACCGACGAGGACAAGCGGGACGAGTGGGCGAAGGTTATCGGAGCTGCTCCAGGAGTGCTGGAGGCCAGTGGCATCCTGGTCTGCAACCCCGACCTTGAAGCCATGTACGCGAAGGCGCTCGGGCGGGACAAGCTGCTCAAGCAGCTCCTCAAGAGCCCGGACTTCAACGAGGCCGCGATCGTTGCGGCGAGCGGTGCCCAAAGCCTGGATGATGTCACCGAGGCAGACCTGGTGAGCTTCTGTGGACACAAGCGGAGGAAGGTCCAGGCTGCTGCTGCGGTTACGGCAGGACTCACCCTGACCGATGCCGAGAGCATGACCGGGCTGTGCGGCCACCTTCGGGCGGTGGCGTCGTGACGGTGGCCGATCCGCCCGCTGACCCGCGTCAGAGGTTGCGCGAGTTCGGCCCCGCAGACCTTCTCGTGGTAGCCCCTGCGGGCTGCGGGAAGACCTATGCCCTCGCAGACCGGGCTGCCGGCCTTATCAGGGCTGGCCACGTCGTCTCCCCGCGCAAGATCCTCGCGCTCACCTTTTCCAACAAGGCGCGGGACAATCTCAACGCGCGCCTGCGACAGGTGATGTCCGTGCGGGAGAGCGCCTCGGTCGCCGTGAGCAACTTCCACGGACTAGCCGGCCGGGTCCTCCGGGCGCACGGCAAGGTCCTCGGCCTCGATCCCCAGCAGGCGTTCCCCGAGAGGGTTCAAATCAACCGCCGCCGCGAGGCGGCAGGGATCAGCTACAAGAACAGCCAAGCCGCCGACCTCGCTCTGTCTCAGGCCAAGGTCGGGCTCTGGGACGACGACGAGGTCCTCCGCCGCCTTGCAGCAGCCGGCAACGCCGAGGCACTCCGGTACGAACTGGCGCTGCGCGAAGCAGGGCATATCGACTACAACGACCTCATCCGCTACGGAGCTCGCCTCCTCGCCGACCCCCGCGTGGCCCAGCTTTACCACGAGCATTTCGCCGTGCTACTCGTGGACGAGGTTCAAGACCTGAGCCTCCTCCAGTTCGGCATGGTCCAAGCGATCGGGGCCGGCCGGACGACCTACGCAGGCGACCCGGCACAGGGCATCTATGCCTTCGCTGGCGCCGAGCCGGACCTCGTCTTCGACGCGATCCACGCCGTCGTCCAGGACACCGTGGAGCTCAACGTGTCCTACCGTTCCAGCCCGGCCGTCCTGGCCGCCGTCAACGCGCTCGCAGCCGAACTCGGCACCACTCGCCTCCACTGCGCGAATCCCGAGAAGTGGGGGGCCGACGCCAGGGTCGAGGTGGTGATCAGTGACGATCCCGACGAGGAGGCCAGCGCGCTGGTCCCCGAGATCCGCCAACAGCTTGAGGCCCAGCCGGACCTGACCATCGGGGTTGTCGCCCGCCGAACCACGCGGTTGAACGAGTTGATCACCGCCCTCGACGCAGACGGGATCGCCTTCCAGAACTGGCAGTTGGACACACACCAACCGGAGATCGTCGGCCTGCTCCAGCGCCATGTGCGAGAAGCCACCGCACGACAGATCGCGCCCGAGGCCCAGCTTCAACGGTTGGCTGAGCTGTGCCGAGCCGATCTGCAGATCGACGCAGCCGAGGCGAGCGACCACCTGAGCGGCGCAATCGCATCGCTGCAGGAACAGCTCGATGCGGGCATGACCGTAGCCCAGGCCGTAGCGACCTGCAGAGCCGTACAGGACTCCGAGGCGCCGGTCACCCCCGGGCTTCATCTCCTGTCGGGGCACGCCGGCAAGGGCCAGGAGTTCGACGTCGTGTACATCGTGGGCCTCGAGGAGGGACAGATCCCAGACTTCCGTTCGACCTCCGACGACGCTCGGCTGGCCGAGGAACTCCGGGTACTGCATGTGATGGCCTCGCGGGCCAAGACGCGACTTGTCTGCACTCGTGTCGAGAACCGGTGGCGAACAGAAAACTGGTACGCAGCAGAGGCACCGTCTCGATGGTGGCACCTCCTGGCGAATGTGGCCACCAGCTGACTCGTGTGTGGGCGTCGGCAGCGCCACGGCCGACCGTCCGCGTGGGCCTCGGGCGTGACGGGCCCGCCCCACGGGCGGGCGACCTGCTGGTTCGTCCAGGCCCTAGGACCGCCCCTCGGTGGGGCTCGTTCCCATGGCCTCGGCCGCCGGCAGGTCTGCCTCCGGGCACCTGTGGGCGCGGGTCAGCGGCACGAAGCCCGAGGGCAGGTCAAAGCCGGGGACGAACAGCATGGTCGTTGCCCGGATCCCGGCGCGCCCGAGGTGGAACTCCATGAACACCGCCGCCAGGGCGTCCTGCTGTTCCTTGACCTCCCGGCACTCGTCGGTAAGCAGCTCGGCGGCCCAGGCCCAGCGGCGCGCCTCACTGGGCAGGCAAGCCTGTAGGGCGTCGAGCGCGCGCAGGCGGTCGTCCAGCAGGGCGACGTGCTGAGCGACCACTGCGGCGACTCCGTCGTCTCCGGCCAGCAGGTGCTCAAGCTTGAGGGCTTCGACGTCCGGCAGAGTGGAGCTGAGGCGCTCGCGGGTGTCGGCGTACACGGCGACCGGGTGGCGGTACGCGGCGGGCACGTCCCCGAACTCGCTCCACCGAGCCCAGCTGCCGGGGAAGAGGTCGGCGTGCCAGCCCCCGGCCGAGGGCTGCAGGCGCAGCTCGAAGTCGCCGTGGCCGAGGGTGTGGATGTCCGCGCCGACCCGGCACCAGCGGCCCTCGGAGACGAACGCCTCGGCCAGGTGTTCGGCCATCGTCAGGTCTGGGTCGGTGTAGGACTCCGCGAGTTCCCGGCTGGCGGTCACGATCGGGCGATCGTCGAAGGCCAACCCGTAGGACAGGATCGGGACGAGGGTCATGCAGAAGGTGTCGGCAGAGCGGGCCGCCGCCTTGAGGACACCCCCGCGTACGGCCCGCCGCCGGCGCCCTGTGACACCCGCGCACTGCGGCGTTCCTGCCGGACTGCGTCGACGCCGCACCATAGGCTCGGGATCCTCCCGGAGCAGGCAACGGTCTTCGTCGGTTGTGGAGTGCCAACAGCCCCGGTCTTGGCCAGACTGGTGCGTCTGGTGTGGCCATGTGCGGCCGGTGTACGGCCGGACGCCTCTGGACGAGGTAACACCAGGTGGACGAGGCTGAACAGCCGAACGTGCCCTGATCAGGCAAAATGGCACTACGGAGCACTAGGCAAGACCAGCCGTCACGATCGCTGATGGTCTCGTAATGCGTCGGTCGCGAGTTTGACGCTGAGAAGTCTCGGTGACCGCGATAGCGGTCGGTCGGCTGCTTCTTTCGGCCGCGAGGTACCCATTGCCGAGAGCCGGTGACGACGTCCGCCGCGCACGCGCTGGAGGGCTCTGGCACTTATCACAACACGACGGTCTCACCAAACCGGTCATTTTCCGGATTCTGGTCGCCCGCCATTCCCACGGCTAATCGTGCGGATGGCGGGCGATTTGCATGGCCGCCGTTAAGCGGCATGGACACCGGAGAGAAGATGCGCAGCAAGTCGGAGCTCGCCGTCGAGGCCGCCTTCATGACCGTCCAGGATGCGGCGACGTACCTGGGGATCTCGGTCAACACCCTGTATGTCTGGCGCCACCGGCGGCAGGGGCCACCGAGCTTTCGGATGGGGCCCGGTGGGCGGGTGATGTACCGCCGGGAGCTCCTTGACGCCTGGTTGGTGGAGCAGGAGGACGCGGACTCTCGGTCGAACTCGGCCCTCAACCCGCTGAACAAGGGGCGCCAGCCTCGTAATTCGCGCGATCGGTGACCTGACGAAGGATCAGAAAGTCGACCTGCAGGATCGGGAAGTTCTTGCGACCGCAGGTCGTCTGTGTCCATACCGATCAAGTGGTGACTGCGTCCAGAGGACGCGAGGCAGCGAGGGGAACGTACGTGGCGGGCTATATCGAGGACCGGTGGCTGAAGAAGCGCCCCAGTAAGGAGACTGGGAAGCGCGAGCGCACATCGATGTGGGGCAAGTGCACCAGGTATCGGGTCAAGGGCATACCTGGAATTCGGGACCGTTCGTTCGATACGGTCGCGGATGCCAAGGCATGGCTGGCTGAGGCCCAGACAGACACGCGCCGGGGGGACTTCGTCGACACGCGCGACGGTGCCATCAGCCTGCGCGAGTACGTGGAGAAGTACTGGTGGCCGTCGCAGGTGCACCCGCCGCAGACGCTGGAGAGCATGCGGTACCGGATCTGGGGGCAGCTGTTGCCGCACCTGGGTGACCTTGCTCTCCGTGACATAGGTGTCGCCGAGCTGCGGAAGTGGTCGGCCGACGTACAGCGCGAGGTCGGATCCGGCACGGCTTACACCGCCTGGGTGTACCTGAAAGCGATCATGCAGGCGGCAGTCGAGGACAAGCGGCTGTTCCGCAATCCGTGCAAGGGCAACAGTTCGATCAACCCGCCGAAGAAGCCGGAGCGCAAAGCTCGAGCATGGTCGCAAGACCGTGTGGATCGTGTCCGGGAGGGGCTGCCGGAGCGCTACCGGATCTCGCTCGACCTCGGTGTGGGCAGCGGGCTCCGGCAGGGTGAGGCGTTCGCCTTCAGCCCGGATGACGTCAGGGGTGACTTCATCCACATCCAGAGGCAGATCATCCGGTACAAGTCGCAGCTCTACTTCGCGCTGCCGAAGGGCGGCAAGGAGCGCGAGGTACGGCTGGCTTCATCGTTGCGAGAGAGGATCCTCAGTCACCAGGAGCGGTTCGAGCCGGTCGCGGTCACACTCCCGTGGCTTGATCCCGAGGAGCCGGAGAAGCCTCGTGAGGAGCGACGGAGGGTTACCGTGAGGCTGCTCGTCCACACGACGCACCGCACGGCGATCAATCGATCCACATGGAACACCAAGACCTGGAAGCCCGCGCTCGCAGCCGCTGGTGTCATCTCGCCGCTGCCTGAGCCCGTTGAGGGGGCGAAGCCCGGCCGTGTCTGGGAGCCCAGCCGTGAGTATGGCTTCCACGCCCTTCGCCACACCTATGCGTCGGTCATGCTCGAGGCCGGTGAGTCGATCGTGTCGCTGGCGAACTGGCTGGGTCACTCCGACCCGGCCTTCACCCTCCGAACCTATACTCACTTCATGCCGCAGGCGGGCGCGCGTGGGCTCGCTGCCATCGACTCCTGGTTCGCCAGTCCCAGTCTGGCGGAAAGTCCCTGAGAAGTCCCAGGGGGCTCGCAGGCGCTCTGATTCCAGGGTAAAGCACCAGGTCAGCGGCATGATCGTCCTGATCTTGAACTGAACCCGGCGTACAGGCCGACTTCCACAGGCGTCAACGGTGCGGTACCGGCGGCGGTGACTTCATGCGGGAACGTGAATGGTCCTTGCCCGCCCGGCGTGGCCTGCCTAGGGTCCTGATCACCGGTCCGCCATGAAATGCGTGGAGGGGAAACGATGAGGCTTACGAGGATCGCGGGTGGCGACCCCGACTGCCGCAATGACGACTGTCCGACCGTCTACACCACGGATCGTGGGTCGATCGCGGTTCAGGGTGACGTGGTGGAGTGGCAGACGCCCGCGGGCGAGGCCGTGGTGGAGATTCCCGAGGAAGTGTTGAGGGAGGCGTTCCGTGCTCTTGGATGGTGATGCCTGGCGTGCCGTCTTCGACACGTTCGAACGCGAGGCATTCCGGCTGGAGACGCGGAGCGCCTATGCCATGCCCGGCGAGGACGAGGAGTTCCGGGAGTTCCTGGCCACCGGAGAACTCGACATCCCCGAGGACGACCCGTGGCTCACCCGCGTGCGGACCTATCGCGCGAGCGGCCGAAGGATCTGCCGGGTGCACGTCCTGACCCGACCGCTCTCCGACTACCTGCGCTACGAGTTCGCCGCCTACGCCCACAACGTGAAGGCCGGCGAGGACATCCGCATCCTGGACCTCACCGGTCGGGACGACCCCGGGCTCCCGGACCAGGACTTCTGGATGTTCGACGACACCACAGTCGTCGACATGAGATACCGGTCCGACGGCACACAGAGCGGCCGGGAACTCCTGGAGGATCCGGACCTGGAGCAGTACCGGCACTGGCGTGGTCTCGCGCTATCCCTCTCGGTCCCCTTCGAGGAGTACGTCGCAGCTTGACCCTCGATCCCGGTAGGGCCGGAGAGCAACGCCGAGACCTTGCAGCAGCGCTCAAGGACCTCCGGCGTGCCTCCGGTCTTTCCGGCGAACGGCTGGCCGTCCGTTGCGGCATGAGTCAGAGCAAGATCTCCCGGATCGAGACGGGCCGCGCTCTGCCGACGGTCGTCGATGTGCACCAGATCGTCAACGCACTGGGCCTGGACGAGGACCTGGCCCGGGAGCTGCTCGCGTTGGCCAGCGTCGCCAACGCCGAGTACGAGGATGTCCGGGCGTCCGTCAGACGTGGACTGCACTTTAGGCAGCGTGAACTGGCGACCCTCGAGAGCAACTCCGAGCACATCCGCTACTTCTTGCCGGCCATTCCGTCGGGGTTGCTCCAGACGCCCGAGTACATGCGAGCGGCGATGAGCCCGCCGGTCGACCCGGTCGACGGTGATGTGACTCAAGCCGTCGCGTTGAAGATCGAACGACAGGCCGTTCTCTATGACGAGAGTAAGCAGTTCGATTTTCTGCTGACTGAGTCGGCTGTCCGCTGGAAGCTGTGCCCTCCATCGGTCATGGCTGTTCAGCTGGACCGCTTGGCGTCCATTTCTCGACTTCCGAACGTCAACATCGGAATAGTTCCACTTTCCGCTCAGATCGCCGATGCGCCGTTCCATATCTTCACTGTCTATGACTCGAGCCTTGTGACCGTCGAGCTCTTCACGGGACGGGTCGTCCTGCGCGATCCGAAGGACATCGACCACTATCAACGCCTGTTCGACTTCTTTCTCGCGAACTCCCAGGTCGGAGCCGGTGCCAGGGCCTTGCTCGATGAGTGGTCCGAAGAGTTCCGGCGGAGAATGTAGATGGATGAACTTTAGTCAATATCGTGCATATCGTTGAATGGCGGCCATCGACTTCTCTAATCTGCTCCTCGCTGGTTGGATGTCTCATCCGCAGGAGGGAACGCACATGGGAAAGCACCGCGGCGGATCGGGTGGGGACGGTCCCGGTAAGGCTGGTGGGGGCAGCGGGGGCGGGCACTCCGGGAAGCCGGATACCGCGCCGCACGACGGGCAGCGGGACGCGCCGCCCAAGAACCTGCCCAAGCCGTCGAAGCCGTAGGGGGCGTCATGACGTGGTACGAACTGGCCGATGCGCTCCGGGAGTCCGGCGCGCTGTCGGCCGACTGGGAGAAGGCGTTCCGGACCACCCCGCGTGAGCTGTTCACCCCGGACCGGATCCTGGACGAGGGCGAGTGGCTCGATCGCGCGGAACAGCCGCACCGCTGGGCCGAGTTGGTCGCCTCCGACCTCGCCCTGGTGACGCAGGTCTACGAGGGGACGGACACGCCGTCGTCGTCCAGCTCCATGCCCACGGTGGTCGCGCAGATGCTCCGGCACCTGGACGTGGCCGAGGGTATGCGGGTGCTGGAGCTGGGCACCGGGACTGGGTGGACAGCGGGTCTGCTGGCCACCAGGTTCGGCGCGGAGCGGGTGACCAGCGTCGAGCTGGACCCCGAACTGGCGGGCCGGGCGCGGCAGCGGCTGCACGCGGCGGGCCTGCGGCCCACCGTGCTGGCCGGTGACGGCACCCTCGGCCACCCCGGGGGCGCCCCGTACGACCGGGTGCAGTTCACGGCCGCCGTCCAGCGGCTCCCGTCGGCGATCATCGAACAGACGGCGCCCGGCGGGGTCATCCTGGTGCCGTACGGCACGCCGTTCTGCAACGGGGCGCTGTTGCGGCTCACCGTCGCCGAGGACGGGCGGTCGGCGAGCGGCCCGTTCGTCGAGGACGTGTCGTTCATGTGGGTGCGCGACCAGCGCCCGGACTGCGGCGAGTTCGGCATCGAGGATGTCCGGCACGGGCCCTCCGGCATCGACCCGGACGAGGTGGCCGAACGGACCGACTGCGCCTTCGCCGTCGGGCTGCGGCTGCCCGGCCTGTTCCGGCGGAGCGTGTGGGCCGACTACGACCGGTTCGGCACCGGCCGGGCGGAGGTCTGGGACGGCACCTCCTACGCCCACTGCCGCTTCGCCGATTGGGACGGGCCGCACGCCGTGTCGCAGTCCGGCCCGCGCAGCCTGTGGGACGAGGTGACGGCGGCGCACGGTTGGTGGGTCCGAAGCGGAAGGCCCGGTCTCACCCGGCTCGGTATGACCGTGACCGTCGCCGGCGAACACCGCCCGTGGCTGGACGACCCGGGCAACGTTCTGCGCTGACCCCGATCGGGTCGGCCCCCACCTCACCGTGCTCGCGGCAGGTGGCCCTTGCGTCGGGTGAGGGGCGGCGGTAGACACGGGTGGATCTTTGTTCCCCCGTAGACAGGCCGTTCGATGGCTCGTACGACCCCGCCGCGTCCGCTCGACGTGGAGGCGCTGTTCCCCGAGGTGGCCGCGTTCCGGAAGTCGGCCACCCGGCTGCATCCGCGGCCCGGCGAGCCGGGGCCCCGGGAGAGTTCGATGGGCGGGCCGGTGCTGTGGCCGTCCTCCGAGCCGTGGCCGCACTGCGCGGACGAGCATCCGCGGACGGCGTACTCCCCGCCGAGGACCACGGAGGGCCCGGTCCCGCTGGTGCCCGTCCTGCAGTTGTTCGCCGCCGATCTGCCCGGGCTCGAACTGCCGCCCGGCACCGACCTGCTGCAGTTGCTGTGGTGCCCCTTGGAGCACGATCCGGACTTCGTGCCCCGCCCGGAGGTGTTCCGGTGGGACAGTGCCCGCCCGGACCTCGCACCGGTGGCGCCCTCCCGCCCGGACGGTGCGGACGACGACTACCTGCCGGATCCGTGCGTCCTGCACCCGGAGGTCGTCACCGACTACCCGAACTGGGACCTGCCGGACGAGGTCGCCGACGCGCTGAGGGCCAGGTTCGAGCAGGTGGAGGAGGAGACCGGCTGGTCGTACTGGTACCACCTCTCGGTGTCCAGCGGGATCAAGGTCGGCGGCTATCCGACCTGGACGCAGGAACCGGACTGGCCCGACTGCCCGTCCTGCGACCGCACCATGCGGCACCTGCTGACCGTCAACAGCCGCGAGTTCGACGGTGAGGGCTGGCGTACCTGGCTGGCCGTCGAGGACACCCCGGCGGAGGGCGAGATCTGGGACCTCCCGTACGAGGAGCGGAAGCTGGTCCAGTGCCCGCCGGACCTCACGATCGGCGACATGGGCGGCGTCTACCTGTTCGAGTGCCCGGACTGCCCGGACCGGCCCCTCGCGCACCGCTTCGACTGCTCCTGACGGACGAGCGGGGTGCGGTCCCCTCCCCTGGGCGGGGGAGGGGGTCGGGCCGCCGGGACGATCCGCCCACCGTCGTCACGGCGGGACGGTGGAGGCATGAAGACGACCCTCCTTCGCCCCGCCGCCGCCCCCGCCGTCCACGCAGCCTCCGCCGCCTACGCCGCCGCCGTGTGGGCCGGCGCGTTCTCGCTCGTCCACCTCTACTGGCTGTTCGGTGGCCGGATCGGCCTCCCGGACGGGCTGTCCGTCACCGGGAACACCCCGCTGCTGATCATCGACATCCTGGCGATCCCGGGGTGTGCCGTGGCGGCGGTGCTCGCGCTGGCGATCGTCCGGCCGTGGGGCGGGCGGCTGCCCGCCAAGCTGCTCGGCGTCGCGCTGTGGGGCATCACCGCCGTCCTGCTGGTGCACTCGCTGCCGTCCGTGCCGGACTGGTTCGCGCTGGCCACCGGCTCCCGGACGACGGGCGACTTCGACGCGATGGGACGGTTCGCGACGCTGCTCTACGAGCCCTTCTTCCTGGCCGGCGGGCTGCTGTTCGGCCTCGCCACCCTCGCCCGCCGCCGCCCCCGCCGGAGCTGAGGGCCGAGGCTGAGGGGCTACGCCGGGTGCTCCAGGCCGATGGCGCGCAGGACGTCGGCGAGCCACACCAGGTGGTGGCCGATGGCGCGGTCCGGGTCGGCGAGCAGGGCCTGGAGTTGTGCCCAGGACTCCGACACCTGTCCGATCGTCAGCACGTCGGGCTTCGCGGTCATGTCGTACAGCTCGGGCGGTGGCACGGTCCAGAAGAGGTCGTTCGGCAGGGCGGCCTCACCGCCCGCCCCGTGCGCCTCCAGGTGCCGCATCAGCACCTCGAACGAATCGCGCACCTGATCGAGGGAAACCCGCAACTGCTCATCGCTCATCGGCCCATCCTGCCCGGGCCGGACGGAGCGGGCGCAGGGGGGCTCCCCGTCCCCGCCGTGGTCGGACGCTTCGCCCACCCACCAAACGTCGTCATTCGGCCTCTTCGCCCCCGCGCCTTGGCTCGATCGCTCCCTTGTGGGTGACCGGACGTGTTCGTAGCGTGACCACCTCCGCCGCATCGCGGCTCCCGCACAACGACGTGGAGGTGGCTTCGCCATGCCTGGAACACCCGAGTACGCCGAGCCCATCGAGCCCATCGAGCCGACCCCCGCCGTCGCGGCGGCGAACCGGCGGGCCGCGGAGGCGGCCACGGCCGCCGACGAGAAGGACGGCCGGGACTTCGCCGACGCGAGCCGGTTCCTGATCGCCCCGCCGGACGTGCCCGTCATCGTCTCCCGCAAGGACCGGGAGAAGGTGGTCTGGGACTTCACCGCCTACGAGTTCCTCGACCCCGACAACCGTTCCGGGTTCCCGACGGTCAACGGCAGCCTCCACCGCCAAGGCGAACTGACGGCGATCGCAGGCCTGTTCCAGGTCACCAGCTGTCGCGAGTACCGGATCTACCAGGTGCGCGGCTACGACCTGTCCAACATGACGATCGTCGAGAGCGACGCCGGCCTGGTCGTCATCGACCCGCTGGCCTGCTACGAGACCGCGCAGGCCGCGCTCCGGCTGTTCCGGGACAAGACGGAGCTCAGCAAGGAGCAGCGGCCGGTCAAGGGCATCGTCTACACCCACTGCCACGTCGACCACTTCGGCGGCTCCCGCGGCCTGTTCCACGAGCTCGGCGACCCGTTGGAGCCCGGCGTGCCCGTCGTCGCGCCGGAGGGCTTCCTCGAACACGCCGTCAGCGAGAACATCTACGCCGGCCCCGCGATGGCCCGGCGCGCGCAGTACATGTATGCGGCGCAGCTGGACAAGGGCCCGACGGGGCAGGTCGGTTCGGGCCTCGGTCTGACCATCTCCACCGGCGAGGTGACGCTGGTCCCGCCGACCGAGTACATCGGCGGACCGGCCCACCCGGCGGTGCCGGAGCAGAGCTGGCGGGACGGCTACGTCATCCCGTGGCGTCCGGGCCTGTACGAGTTCGCCCTGGCCGGCGTGCAGATGCTGTTCCAGCTCACCCCGGGCACCGAGGCCCCGGCGGAGATGAACATCTACTTCCCGGACGCCCGCACCCTGTGCATCGCCGAGAACGCCACCCACACCATGCACAACATCCTCAGCCTGCGCGGCGCGCAGGTGCGGGACGCCCACGCCTGGTCGAAGTACCTCACCGAGTCGATCCAGACCTTCGGCAAGGAGACGGACGTCCTGTTCGCCTCGCACCACTGGCCGGTGTGGGCCGAGGTGGAGCAGGAGGGGCCGGGCGAGAAGGTGAGCAACGCCCGCATCCTCGAATTCCTCAACAAGCAGCGCGACATGTACGGCTACCTCAACGACCAGACGCTGCGCCTGATCAACGCGGGGCAGACCGGCACCGAGATCGCCGAGGAGCTGGCGACCCTCCCGCCCGGCCTCGACGACCACTGGTACAACCGGGGTTACTACGGCTCGGTGAGCCACAACCTCAAGGCGGTCTACCAGCGGTACATGGGCTGGTACGACGCCAACCCGGCGCACCTGTGGACGCTGCCGCCGGTGCAGGCGGGGGCCAACTACGTGCAGGCGATGGGCGGCGCGGAGGCCGTCGTCACCCAGGCCCGGCAGGCCTACGACACCGACACCCCGGACGGCTTCCGCTGGGCCGCCGAACTCCTCAACCACGTCGTCTTCGGCGCCGCCGCCACGACCGGCACGACCGGCACGACCGGCACGACCGGTACGGCCGGCACGCCGGTCCCCGCGGACGTGCTCCAGCAGGCCAAGGAGCTCCAGGCGAAGGTGTTCACCCAGCTCGGCTACGGCGCCGAGAACGGCACCTGGCGCAATGCCTACCTGACCGGCGCCCAGGAGGTCGTCCACGGCCCGCAGCCGCTGATCACCAGCCAGTCCTCCGCCGACCTGATCCGCAGCACCACCCTGGACCAGTTCTTCTCGGCGCTCGCCCGCAGCGTGGACGGGCCGACGGCCGCCGAGCAGCACCGCGTGCCGATCGCGCTCAACTGGGAGTTCACCGACACCGGCGACCGCTGCACCACGACCCTGCGCAACGGCGTGCTGGTCTTCGTGCCGGGCGGCGACCGCTTCGTCGAGGTCCCGGACGCCACCATCACGCTCACCCGCCGGACGCTCGACGACATCGCCGAAACCCCCGGTTTCCAGCGGAACTTCGACCGGGCGGTGCAGGACGGGAGGATCACGCTGGCCGGCACGTACGCCCAGCAGGCGGCGGACAGCGTCTTCGGCACGCTGACCCTGCCGGACCCGAAGTTCCCGATCGTCACCCCGTGACGCGGTGATACGGCGTCCGGGCCCCGGTCTCCCCACCGGGGCCCGGACGCCGGCGCTGCGGGACCACTCTTGGCCCCTTGGTTTCTGACGTAGGAAAAGCTACGTTGCGTTCATCGTTCTGCTCATCGCATCGCGGCAAGAGAATCCTATTTTCGCAGGTAGGTTGCCAGGGATCAGCGCCAGAGACCTGCGGGGAATGCAACGAGCCCGGGCCGCCTTTCGTTGCAATGGATTGACGGTGGACGCTATCGTGGACGGAGAGCGCAGAGACCATCGATCCCGAAGGAGGCCGCGATGCCGGGCGGCAGGCTCACCCAGCAGGAACGCCAGCAGATCGCGCTGGGACTGGCCGACGACCTCGCGTACGCGGAGATCGCCAGGCGCCTCGACCGGCCGACCTCGACCGTCACCCGCGAGGTGATGCGCAACGGCGGCCCCGCCACCTACCGCGCCGACCTCGCCCACCGCGCCACCGGACACCGCGCCCAGCGCCGGCGGCAGTCCGCGCCCCAGGGGCCGGGCGCCACCCCGCAGCCGCACGGCCGGGACGCCGAGGCGGTGCACGCGTACGAGGAGGTGTTCACCGCCGTCCTGATGCAGTCCGGCATGCCCCGGATGATGTCCCGGGTGCTGGCCTGCCTCTACCTCACCGACGCGGGCAGCCTCACCGCCGCCGAGCTGGTCGAGCGCCTCCAGGTCAGCCCGGCGACCATCTCCAAGTCGATCGCCTTCCTGGAGAGCCAGGGCATGGTGACCCGGGAGCGCGACGAGCGGCGCCGCGAGCGCTACTTCGTGGACGACGACATCTGGTACCGCTCGATGATGGTCAGCGCCCAGGCCACCGCCCAGCTCGTCGACACCGCCCGGCAGGGCGTCGGCATCCTCGGCGGCGGGACCCCGGCGGGCAACCGGCTGGAGAACATCGCCCGCTTCCTGGACTTCGTCTCCGAGTCGATCGCCCGCGCCGCCGAACAGGGCCGCGAGGTGCTGCACGCGAAGCCGCTGGGCGGGGAGGACGCGGAGGGCGCGGAGGTGTGACGGGGGTCACCGTCAGGCGTGTCACGCGGCGCCCGGCCACCTTGTCCAAGAGAACGACAAGGAAGTGCCGAACCCGAGGGAGCACACCGTGGAAGCCCGACTGAACCCCTTCGCCAACCCGGTCATGACCAAGGTCTACAAGCACCTGATCGCCGCGAACCAGCCGATCGCCGACTCGACGCTGCCGTACGCGACCCAGGAGCTGGTGCGGCTGCGGGCCAGCCAGATCAACGGCTGCGGGTTCTGCGTCGACATGCACTTCAAGGACGCCGTGCACGCGGGGGAGGAGGCGACCAGGCTGAACCTGGTGGCGGTCTGGCGCGAGGCCACCGTCTTCACCGACGCCGAGCGGGCCGCCCTGGAGCTGGCCGAGCAGGGCAGCCGGCTCGCCGACGGGGGCGGGGTGACGGACGAGGCATGGGCGAACGCGGCGAAGCACTACGACGAGGAGCAGCTCGCGGCGCTGGTCTGCGTCATCGCGCTGATCAACGCCTTCAACCGGGGCAACGTCATGATCCGCCAGCCCGCCGGGGACTACCGGCCGGGCCAGTTCGCCCAGCACTGAGCCGAGAGTGTGTGCGCGGTCGGGCGGCACCCCGTCCGACCGCCCGCCGCCGCCCGCCGCCGCCCGCCGCCGCCCTCCGCGGTTCGCCGCCGCCCGCCGCCGTCCGCGGCCGCCGCGGGCGGGTGGGGGCGTGACCGGCCCGTGCGCACACCACCGAGCCCCACCCCAGGGGGCTTGTCACCGCAAAACCGACCGTTAAGGTGTTAATCCAACATTCATCCATGCCGCATAGCCTCCGGGGGCTAGCCTCATGCTGAACGTCATCGTCCGACCGGGAGGCGGAACCCCCGTGCAAGGCACTGTCACCACACCGGGCGGCCCCGCCGTGGCCGGGGGCCAGGGCGAGGCCTTCCTCCTCGTCGTGGACGACGAGCCGAACATCCGCGAACTGCTCGCAGCCTCGCTGCGCTTCTCCGGATTCCGGGTCGCCTCCGCCGCGAGCGGGACGGAAGCGCTGGAACTGATCGCCGTCGAACGTCCGGACCTGGTGGTCCTCGACGTGATGCTGCCCGACCTCGACGGCTTCACCGTCGTCGAGAAGCTGCGCGAGCGCACCAACCGGGGCCAGATAGCCGGGCCCGCGCACGGACACCCGGGCGACCACCTGCCGGTGCTGTTCCTCACCGCCAAGGACGGCGTCGGCGACAAGGTGCAGGGCCTGGCCGCGGGCGCGGACGACTACGTCACCAAGCCGTTCAGCCTGGAGGAGCTGATCGCCCGGATCCGGGCGATCCTGCGCCGGGCCGGCGGCCCCGCCGAGGACGGGCGCCTGCTGGTGGCCGACCTCAGCCTCGACCCGGTCGCCCACGAGGTGACCAGGGCCGGCACCCCGGTCGCGCTCTCCCCGACCGAGTTCAAGCTGCTGCACTACCTGATGGCCAACGTCGGCCGGGTGGTGTCCAAGGCGCAGATCCTCGACCACGTCTGGGCCTACGACTTCGGCGGCGACCTCTCCATCGTCGAGTCGTACATCTCCTACCTGCGCCGCAAGCTCGACTCCGGACCGGCGCACGGCCCCAAGCTGATCCACACCGTGCGCGGCATCGGCTACGCGCTGCGCCGCCCCCCGCAGGGCTGACGGGCCGGCCCGTGTTCACCCGCTTCACCTCCCGGCTGTCGCTGCGCGCCCGGCTCCTGGTCCTCGCCCTCGTGCTGGTGACCACCGGGCTCGCGGTCAGCGACACCTTCGTGCTGGGCGCCGTGCGGGCCCAGCTGGTGGAGCAGCTGGACGAGCAACTCCAGCGCTACGGCGTGCCGTTGTCCCGCAAGGCGCCGATGCAGGTGAGTACCCCGGGCAGCAGCAAGCCGGTCGTCTCGGGGCGCCGGATCAGCCTGCCCAGCCAGTACCTGGTGCAGTGGCTGTCCGCGGACGGCAAGGTCCAGACCTCGCTCCGCCAGCCCGTCTCGGACACCGACCCGGCCCCCCAACTCGGTGGCCTGGACCCGACCCAGACCGCCCCCGACACCCCCTTCGACCTGCCCGACCAGCGCGGCCACCACAGCTGGCGGGTCCTGGTGCTGCCGATCCAGGCCCCGCGCACGCCGACCCCCGGGCCCGGCGTGTTCGCCTCCCCGGTCAGCACCCCGACCTACGTCATGGTCGCCGTCTCCCGCGAGGACATCGACACCACCGTCGGCCGGCTGAGCACCTCCTTCCTGGCCATCGGCGGCGGCGTCCTGCTGCTCATCGCCGCGCTCGGCTTCTTCGCCGTCCGGGCGGGACTGCGGCCGCTGCGGCGGATCGAGGAGGGCGCCGCGCGGATCGCGGCCGGCGAACTCTCGCACCGGATGCCGGAACTCTCCCCCGGCACCGAGGTCGGACGGCTGTCCGTCGCGCTCAACGGCATGCTCACCCAGATCGAGGCGGCCTTCGCGGCCCGCGCCGAGTCCGAGGCCCGGATGCGGCGCTTCGTCGCCGACGCCTCGCACGAACTGCGCACCCCGCTGGCCGGCATCCGCGGCTTCGCCGAGCTGTACCGGATGGGCGCGCTGCCCACCGGGGCGGACGTCACCCGGACCATGAGCCGGATCGAGAGCGAGGCCGTCCGGATGGGCACCCTGGTCGAGGACCTGCTGGTGCTCGCCCGGCTCGACGAGGAACGCCCGCTCGACCTCGCCCCGATGGACCTGCGCACCCTCGCCGCCGACGCCCTGCACGACCTCACCGCGCTCGACCCCAGCCGCCCGGTCGCCCTCACCGGCCCGGCCGGCACCGGCGCGCCCGGAGCGGCGCCCGTCCTCGGCGACGAGGCGCGGCTGCGGCAGGTGGTCACCAACCTGGTCGGCAACGCCGTCAAGCACACCCCGCCCGGCACCCCGGTGCGGATCGGGGTCGGCGGCGGGCCCGACGGGGTCTGCCTGCTGGAGGTCGCCGACACCGGGCCGGGCCTCACCGAGGAGCAGGCCCAGCGGGTCTTCGACCGCTTCTACCGGGTCGACGCCTCCCGCAGCCGCGACAACGGCGGCGGCGGCGGACTCGGCCTCGCCATCGCCACCGCCCTCACCCGCGCCCACGGCGGCACCCTCACCCTGGACACCGCCCCGGGCGCCGGCGCTACGTTCCGGGTCGAACTGCCCACGAATGGCGACCGGGTTTCCTGAGCCCTTGTCGACCGTCTTTGTCGACTCGTCAATTCCGCTGCGGACCGGGCAATTACGGCGTCCCTCCCATTGCCGGAAACCGGCATGGAGAGCAAAGAATCCGTATGCCTATGATCGGCGCTGCCGGAGCGTCAGAAGGCGCCCCGGCAAGGGTATGTGCTTTCCTTTTCGACCCGAAAGGGGTCATGGTGAAACTCCGCCGTACGCTGGTCTCGGCCGCCCTCGTCGCCGCCGTGCTCTCGCCCGCCGCCGTCCTCCCCGCGGCACCCGCCTTCGCGGAGTCGGCTCCGGCGGCCCCGGCCCAGAACGACACCGGCTCGATCGCCGCCCTGGAGAAGGCCGCCGCCGACGCGGCCAAGGCCTACCAGAAGGCCAAGACCGAGCAGGCCGACATCGCGGCCAA
The DNA here is from genome assembly GCF_042896295.1 of Kitasatospora sp. NPDC001309. Lineage (NCBI taxonomy): Bacteria > Bacillati > Actinomycetota > Actinomycetes > Kitasatosporales > Streptomycetaceae > Kitasatospora > Kitasatospora sp. NPDC001309. Next base: position 24,855 of record NZ_JBIAXC010000043.1, read on the forward strand.
GCTCGAAGCCTTCGACCCGGAGCCCTACCTCGCCAAGCACCGCGAGGCCCAGGCCGCCGCCAAGAAGGCCACCGAGGCCCGGACCGCCGCCGAGGACGAGCTCCACCAGGCCATGTCCGTCTACGACAAGGCGTCGGACGCCGAGCGCGAGAAGGCCCGGCAGGACCTGCTGAAGGCGATGGACAAGGCCAACGCCGCCATCGCCGCCGAGAAGAAGGCCCAGGCGGCCGCCGCGGCCACCGGCACGGCGGCGGACGACGCCAAGGTCGACCTCTTCCGCAAGATCAACGCCGCCAACAAGGCGGTCGAGACCGCTCTCGCCGTGAAGAACACCGCCGACAAGGCCCTCGCCGACGCCAAGGCCGCGGCGGAGAAGCCCGCCGAGAAGCCGGTCGAGAAGCCGGCGGACAAGCCCGCCGAGAAGCCGGCCGACAAGCCCGCCGACCAGGGCGCCCAGCAGCCCGGCACCGTCACCCCGGTCACCGACAAGTCGACCACTACGGTGAAGACTTCGAGCTCCACCGACACCAAGGCCGCCGCCGCGACCGCCACCGCGACCACCACAGCGACCACCGGTTCGGCCACCGAGCTCGCCGAGACCGGCTCCAACCCGGCCACCCCGTACCTCGCCCTCGGCGCCGCCACCGCCATCGGCCTCGGCGCCGCCGCCCTCTACGTCTCGCGCCGCAAGGGCGCCCGCCCCACCTCCTGACCCACCCGGTCCGCGCCCGCTCGGGAGGAGGACGCGGACCCCGGCACCCCCGCCACCGCAGGGCAGGCCCCTTCCGGCCTGCCCTGCGGTTTCGCGTTTCCGCACCCCAAACGCCCCGTTCGGGTGAACCCCGGGCCATTCACCCGATCAGCCCTCCGGTCGTGTGCGACCGTGCTGCCGTCGCTTGTGCGAGATCGCGCAGGCTCATCACACTGGACCGGAGAAGAGGTGTCTCGTGAGCGTGCTAGTTGCTGAGGTGGCCGTCGTGAACCTGGACCAGGTGCTTTGGGACGTGTGGAAGTCCTCGGAACTGCCTGAGGGCTATCGCCTGGAGATCATCGAGGAGACCCTCGCGGTGTCACCCACGGGCAGCAGCCGTCATTTCGATGTGAACAACCGGGTCTTGGAGGATCTCTTCCTCCACCTGCGTGGCAGTGAATGGAGGCCCGGGAACGACTGCAACGTCATCGACGGACTCAAGGTCTTGATCCCCGACGTGTTCGTCGCACCGAAGGACATCGAATCGGTCGAGCATCCCGAGGGCAAGGGCGTACTGGCTTCCAGCGTCGCGCTGGTCGTGGAGACCGTCTCGCCCGGTTCTGAGAACCGCACGCGCGACCACGTCCTCAAGCACCGCGCCTACGCCCGTGCCGGCATCCCGGTGTACGTGATCATCGACGATCACGAGAACGGCGGCGTGGTGACCATCCTCACCGGGCCGGATCGTGAGCGCCGCGCGTACGAGTACGCGGCCCGGATCCCGTACGGCAAGGAGGCCGTGATCCCCGAGGGCCCGGCCAAGGGCTTCGTGATCGGCCCCGGGATCACCGGAGAGCCCCGTGGTTGATCCGACGTCCGTCTCCTTCAAGCGGGACCTCTCCGAGTGGCGGATCGCCCTCGTCGCCTGGCGGTTGCTGATCCTCCAGGCGGCGGATCCGGTGGTGGGCGCCGGGATGCACGAGCACTCCACCTACCGGGCACACCCGTGGCGGCGGATCGAGCACACCCTGGGCAGTGGCCGGCGGCTGTTCTACGCGGACGCGGACGCCCTGCGCCGGGAGGTGGCCCGGCTGAACCGCGCCCACAAGCGGATCAGCGGCACGATGCCGGACGGCCAGGCGTACGACGCCCGGGACGCGGCGACCAGGGTGTGGGTGCTGCTGACGCTGTTCGAGTGCGTGGCGGCCATGCGGCGGCTCGGCGGGGACGGCTACGACGCGGACCAACTGGAGCTGGTGTACGCGGAGTTCAGGGAGGCGATCGCGGCCTTCGAGCTGCCGGAGGAGGAGCTCCCGAAGACCGCCGCCGACCTGCCCGGGTACTTCGCCCGGTACGCCGCCGAGAAGCTGGAGTTCACCGAGGCCGCCCGCTACCTCCTGGACGACATCCTGCACGAGGCGCCCCGCCCGCGCCGGCTGTGGTTCCTCGGGGACGCCGGGTGGCGGGTCACCCGGTCCCTGGTCGCCCGGCTGCTCCGTGAGTTGACGGTGGCGGACCTGCCGCCGGCCGTGCGGGAGCGGTTCGGCCTGGTCCGGACCCGGCGGGGTGCCCTGCTGTCGGTGCTGCTGCACCGCGGTGCCGGGATCGTCGTGCCGCGCCTCCCGGAGCGGCTGCGCTACCGGGCCCCGGAGGAGCAGGCCCCGCCGCGCCGGCTGCGGCCGCAGCGCCGGGACGCGCGCGGCTCCCGGGTGGACCGGTTCTTCCGCGAGGTGCTCGACCAGACCGGGGACGGCGTGATCACCGTGCACGACCTGCGGGCGATGGCCCACAACGTGTGCTGGCAGCTGGAGTTGGACGAGGCCGCGGAGGCCCGGGTGTACGCGGCCTTCGACGGGTGGTGGGAGCAGCTGCGGGTGGCGATGGACGCCGACGGGAACGGTGAGGTGAGCCGGGAGGAGTTCGTGGCGGGGACGCTGGCGGGCTGCGACCGGGACGACGCGTACCTGGAGCAGGGGCTGCTGCCCGCTCTGCGGGCGGTGTTCACCGCGGCCGACACCGACGGCAGCGGCTTCCTGGAGTTCGACGAGTACCGCGCGGTGTTCGGCGGCCCGCGGGTGCACCCGGCCGAGCTGTCGCACGGTTTCCGCCAGTTGGACACGGACGGGGACGGGCGGATCACGGTGGAGGAGTTCGTGGGGGGCTTCACCGAGTTCTTCACCGCCCGGGCCGACTCGACCTCGGGCGCCCAGCTCCTCGGCCGTCCGTAGCCGAGGTCCGCCCACAAGCCCACAGCCGAGCAGGCGCTCAGCGCCTAGCACGCCCCGCCCGCGACCGCGAGCGGGGCGTGCCGCTGTCAAGCGCCGGTTCGGCCAAGAGCGGCGCGCCGTCCGCCCGCTCGTTCGTTGCCCCGGGCCCGGCCGGTCCGCAGACTGTGCGCACCGCCCGCACACACCGTGACGCACCGCACAGGGATGTCAACCCCACCCCACCTGCGGTTCCCCCGTAAGGATGGTGGATACTGTGCTTGTGAACGTGTTCACGTTCACAAGCGGACAAGCTTGCACGGGTGTGCGGCGGTCTACGGCTATAGATGAAGTTTGTCCGGAACACGCCCTGAGAAAGGGCCGGTTGGGAGAGAGGGCGACGTGGAACTGGCAATCGCTCACGAGACGATCGCGCGATGGCAATTCGGAGTCACCACCGTCTACCACTTCCTCTTCGTACCGCTCACCATCAGCCTGGCCGCGATCGTGGCCGGGCTGGAGACCGCCTGGGTGCGTACGAACAAGGAGAAGTACTTCCACGCGACGAAGTTCTGGGGAAAGCTCTTCCTCATCAACATCGCGATGGGCGTCGTCACCGGAATCGTCCAGGAATTCCAGTTCGGCATGAACTGGTCCGACTACTCCCGCTTCGTCGGTGACGTCTTCGGCGCCCCGCTCGCGATGGAGGCGCTGATCGCCTTCTTCTTCGAGTCCACCTTCATCGGCCTGTGGATCTTCGGCTGGGACAAGCTGCCGAAGAAGATCCACTGCGCCTGCATGTGGATGGTCGCGCTGGGCACCGTGCTCTCCGCCTACTTCATCCTGGCCGCCAACTCCTGGATGCAGCACCCGGTCGGCTACGCGATCGACCCGGCCACCGGCAAGGCGCAGCTCACCGACATCGCCGCGGTGCTGTTCCAGAACACCACCCTCACCGTCGTCTTCCACACCCTGACCGCCGCCTTCCTCACCGGCGCCGCCTTCATGGTCGGCATCTCCTCCTTCCACCTCTGGAAGGCCAAGCGCAAGCCCGAGGGCGCCGACCCGAAGAAGACCGCCGTGATGCGCACCTCGCTGCGGCTCGGCCTGGTCCTCGCCGTGGTCTTCGGCGCCGGCACCGCGCTCAGCGGTGACACCCTCGGCAAGGTCATGTTCGAGCAGCAGCCGATGAAGATGGCCGCCGCCGAGGCACTGTGGGACACCCAGTCGCCCGCGCCGTTCTCGATCTTCGCGGTCGGCGACGTCAGCAAGGGCCACAACTCGGTCGAGCTGGAGATCCCCGGGATACTCTCCTTCCTCGCCCACAGCGATTTCAGCTCCTCCGTGCCCGGCATCAACGACACCGCGGCCGCCGAGGCCGCCGCGCACGGCGGCGACCCCAAGGACTACATCCCGAGCGTCTTCGTGACGTACTGGGGCTTCCGCTTCATGATCGGCTTCGGGATGACCTCCTTCGTCGCCGCCCTGATCGGACTCTGGACCACCCGCCGGAAGTTCCTGCTGCGCCCCGAGTTCCGCACCGGCGACACCGAGGTGCCCCGGCTGATGCTCACCCCGTCCAAGGAGATGGGGCCGCTGCTCACCAAGTGGAGCTGGCGGATCGGCATCCTGACCATGGGCTTCCCGCTGATCGCCAACAGCTTCGGCTGGATCTTCACCGAGATGGGCCGTCAGCCCTGGGCCGTCTTCGGCCTGATGACCACCGCGAGCGCCGTCTCCCCGAACGTCGGCATCGGCACCCAGATCGGCGCGCTGGCCACCTTCACCACGCTGTACGCGATCCTCGCCGTCGTCGAGGTCCGGCTGCTGGTCAAGTACGCCAAGGCGGGCCCGGTGGTGACCGAGCAGCCCCCGGCCAAGGACCCGTCGCTGCGCGGCCCGGCCGCGGACGAGGACGCCGACAAGCCGCTCGCCTTCGCCTACTGAACCCGTACTGAACCCGTACTGAACCGTACTGACCCACGGAAAGGAGACCTAGGGTCATGCAACTCCACGACGTCTGGTTCGTGCTGATCGCGGTCCTGTGGATCGGCTACTTCTTCCTGGAGGGCTTCGACTTCGGGATCGGCATCCTCACCAAGCCGCTCGCCCGCGACACCGCCGAGCGGCGGGTCCTGATCAACACCATCGGCCCGGTCTGGGACGGCAACGAGGTCTGGCTGCTGACCGCCGGCGGCGCCACCTTCGCCGCCTTCCCGGACTGGTACGCGACCCTGTTCAGCGGCTTCTACATCCCGCTGCTGGCCATCCTGGTCTGCCTGATCGTCCGCGGCGTGGCCTTCGAGTACCGGGCCAAGCGGGACGGCGCCCGGTGGCAGCGCAACTGGGAGGAGGCCATCTTCTGGACCTCCCTCCTGCCGGCCTTCCTGTGGGGCGTGGCCTTCGCCAACATCGTCCGCGGCGTGGACATCGACGCGCAGAAGAACTACGTCGGCGGCCTCGCCGACCTGCTCAACCCGTACGCGCTGCTCGGCGGGCTGGTGACGCTCACCCTGTTCATCTTCCACGGCGCGGTGTTCGCGGCGCTCAAGACCGTCGGCGAGATCCGTGAGCGGGCCCGCCGGGCCGCCCGGTACGCGGGCCTGGCCGCCGCCGTCCTCGCCCTCGCCTTCCTGGTCTGGACCCAGGCGGACAGCGGCAACGGACGCAGCCTGGCCGCCCTGGTGGCCGCGGTGCTGGCCCTGGCCGGCGCCCTGGCGGCCAACCAACTCGGCCGCGAGGGCTGGGCGTTCATCCTCTCCGGGGCGACCATCGTGGCCGCCGTGGCGATGCTCTTCCTGGCTCTCTTCCCGAACGTCATGCCGTCCACGCTCAACCCGGACTGGAGCCTGACCGTCACCAACGCGGCCTCCTCGCCGTACACGCTCAAGCTGATGACCATCGTGGCCGCCGTCTTCACCCCGCTGGTGCTGCTCTACCAGGGCTGGACCTACTGGGTGTTCCGCAAGCGGATCGGGGTCCAGCACATCCCCGGCCACCAGGCCGGTCAGCAGCCCGCCGCCCCGGCCGACCGGGCCTGACGCCGTGCAGCCGGTCGACCCGCGCCTGCTCGCGCACGCCCGCACCACCCGTGCCTTCCTCGCCGGATCCGTGCTCCTCGGCGGGGCGGGCGCGGTCCTGGTGGTCGCCCAGGCGAGCCTGATCGCCGAGATCGTGGTCCGCGCCTTCCAGCGCGGGGCCGGCCTCGGCGAACTGACCACCCCGCTGGTCCTGCTCGCCCTGACCGCCGTCGGCCGCGGGCTGGTCGGCTGGCTCACCGAACTCACCGCGCACCGGTCCGTCGCCCGGGTGAAGTCCACCCTGCGGCGCCGGCTGCTCGACCACGCCACCGCGCTCGGCCCGTCCTACCTGGCGGGCCGGCGCACCGGCGAACTCACCACCCTCGCCACCCGGGGCATCGACGCCCTCGACGACTACTTCGCCCGCTACCTGCCGCAGCTCGCGCTCGCCGTGGTCGTGCCGGTCATCGTGCTGCTGCGGATCGGCGGCGCCGACCTCACCTCCGCCGCGATCATCGCCGGGACGCTGCCGCTCATCCCGCTGTTCATGGTGCTCATCGGGATGGCCACCCAGTCCCGGATGGACCGGCAGTGGAACACCCTGGCCCGGCTCTCCCACCACTTCCTGGACGTGGTCGCCGGCCTGCCCACCCTCAAGGTGTTCAACCGGGCCCGCACCCAGGCCGCCACCATCGCCAGGATCACCGCCGACTACCGCAAGGCCACCCTGCGCACCCTGCGGATCGCCTTCATCTCCTCCTTCGCCCTGGAACTGCTCTCCACCCTCTCCGTCGCCCTGGTCGCGGTCACCGTCGGCTTCCGGCTGGTCGACGGCAGCATGGACCTGGAGACCGGGCTGCTGATCCTGGTCCTCGCCCCCGAGGTGTACTTCCCGATCCGCCAGGTCGGCGCGCTCTACCACTCCAGCGTCGAGGGGCTCACCGCCGCCGACGAGATCTTCCGGGTGCTGGAGACCCCGCTGCCCGCCGCCGGCACCCGCCCCGCCCCCGACCTCACCGGCGCCGTGATCACCGCCGAGGGCCTGACCGTACGCCACCCCGGCCGCGCCCTGCCCGCCCTGGACGGCGCCGCACTCACCCTGCGCCCCGGCTCCAGCACCGCCCTCACCGGGCCCAGCGGGGCCGGCAAGTCCACCCTGCTGGCCGTCCTGCTCGGCCTCACCGCCCCCGAGGCCGGCACCGTCCGGATCACCGCCGCCGACGGCAGCACCCACGACCTCGCCGACCTGGAGCCGGACAGCTGGCGACGGCAGATCGCCTGGGTGCCCCAGCGCCCCCACCTGTTCGCCGGGACGATCGCCGACAACCTGCGGCTGCACCGTCCCGAGGCCCCCGACGCGCAGCTGTGGACGGCGCTGCGAGCCGCCCACGCGCTCGACTTCGTCACCGACCTGGACGCCGAGCTGGGGGAGGACGGCGCCGGGCTCTCGGCCGGCCAGCGCCAGCGCCTCGCCCTCGCCCGGGTCCTGCTCGCCGACGACCGGCCGCTGGTGCTCCTCGACGAGCCCACCGCCCACCTGGACGGCGACTCCGAGGCGGCCGTCGTGGACGCCGTCCGGACCCTCGCCGAGGACCCGGCGCGCACCGTGCTGGTGGTCGCCCACCGGCCGGCGCTGCTGGCGGTCGCCGAGCAGCGGATCCGGCTGGCGGGGCCCGTCGCCGCCTCCGCCTCCGCCGCCGGCGCCCCGGCCCCGGTCGTGCCGCTCGCCCACACCGGCGAGCCCACCCCCGCCCCCGCCGCGCCGGAGGAGCCGGAGGCCGAACCCGCCGCCCCCCGGCTGGCCCTGTCGGTGCTGCTCGGCGCGCTCGCCCTGGGCAGCGCCGTCGCCCTGATGGCCACCTCCGGCTACCTCATCTCCCGGGCCTCCCAGATGCCCCCGGTGCTCTACCTGATGATGGCCGTCACCTCCGTCCGCGCCTTCGGCATCGGCCGCAGCGTCTTCCGCTACGCCGAACGGCTGGTCTCCCACGACGCGGTGCTGCGCACCCTCGGCACCCTGCGGGCCGCCGTGTACCGCCGGCTGACCGTGCTCGCCCCCGCCGGACTGCCTGCCTTCCGGCGCGGCGACCTGCTCTCCCGGCTGGTCGCCGACGTCGACGCGATCCAGGACCACCACCTGCGCTGGCGGCTGCCCGCCTCCGTCGCGGCCGTGGTCGCGCTCGCCTCGGCCGTCGCGATGGGCGCCTTCCTGCCCGCCGCCGGGCTGGTGCTCGGCCTCGGACTGCTGCTCGCCGGAGTGCTGGTGCCCGCGCTGGCCGCCCGCTGGTCGGCCGGCGCCGAGCAGCGCCAGGCCCCCGCCCGCGGCCGCCTGGCCACCGCCGTGGTGGACGGCCTCACCGGCACCGCCGAACTCACCGTGGCCGGCGCGCTGCCCGCCCGACTGGCCGCCGTCCGCAGCGCCGACGCCGCCCTGACCGGCCTCGCCGCCCGCTCCGCCACCACCACCGCGCTCGGCACCGGGCTGATCACCCTGCTCACCGGGCTGACCGTGGTCGCCGCGGCCGCCGTCGGCATCCAGGGGGTGCGCGACGGCGCCCTCGCCCCGGTCTGCCTGGCCGTCGTGGTGCTCACCCCGCTGGCCGCCTTCGAGGCCGTCACCGGGATGCCGCTCGCCGTCCAGGCCCGCCGGCGCAGCAGTGCCGCCCGGGCCCGGCTGGACGAGGTGCTGACCGCCCCGCCGGTGGTGGCGGAACCCGCCGAACCGGCCGCACTGCCCGAGCGGCCGCTGCCCGTCGCGGTGCGCGGGCTGACCGTACGGCACCCCGGGCAGGCCGTGGACGCGCTCACCGGCGTCGACCTCGATCTCGCGCCCGGCCGCCGGATCGCCGTGGTCGGCCCCTCCGGCTCCGGCAAGACCACCCTCGCCCAGGCGCTGCTGCGCTTCCTGGAGCCCGGCGCCGGGTCCGTCACCTTCGCCGCCGGTCGTCCACAGGCTGTGGACAGCCGCGCGCTCGCGGGCGAGGACGTCCGCCGGGTGATCGGCCTCTGCGCCCAGGACGCCCACGTCTTCGACAGCTCGCTGCGCGAGAACCTGCGGCTCGCCCGCCCCGACGCGGACGAGGACGAGCTGCGCGCCGCCCTCGCCGCCGCCCGGCTGCTGGACTGGACCGAGGGCCTGCCGGACGGCCTGGACACCATGGTCGGCGAGCACGGCGCCCGCCTCTCCGGCGGCCAGCGCCAGCGCCTCGCGCTCGCCCGGGCGCTGCTCGCCGACTTCCCCGTGCTGGTCCTGGACGAGCCCGCCGAGCACCTCGACCTGCCCACCGCCGACGCCCTCACCGCCGACCTGCTGGCCGCCACCGCGGGCCGCACCACCGTGCTGATCACCCACCGGCTGGCCGGACTGGACGACACCACCGTGGACGAGGTGCTGGTGCTGGACGCCGGCCGGGTGGCCGAGCGCGGCCGCTGGTCCGCGCTGGTCGCCGATCCGGACGGGCGGCTGCACGCGCTGTGGCGCCGGGAGCGGGAGGCGGACGGTCTGCTGGCGGCGGAGGCACCGTTGGCGGCGGTGGGGCACTGATGGCCGCATCGTCCCTCGGCTGAAAACCGTACAAAAGTAGGCTTTCTCCATGGACCCCACGCCGGACCTCCCCGAGACCGCCCCCGAGCCCACCCCCCACCGGGTGCCCGAGATCGCCTCGCTCGGGCTGGACACCCTGGTCACCGAGGTCGCGGAGCGGCTGCAGTCCGCCGCCGCCGTCACCGACCGGATGCAGCGCCTGCTGGAGGCGGTGGTCTCCATCGGGGCCGGACTCGACCTGCACGCCACCCTGCAGCGGATCGCCACCGGCGCCGCCGAACTCGTCGACGCCCGGTACGCGGCCCTCGGCGTGATCGCCCCCGGCGGGCACGGCCTGGCCGACTTCATCCACGTCGGCATCGACGACGGCACCGCCGCCGAGATCGGCGAACTGCCCGCCGGTCGCGGCATCCTCGGCGCGCTCATCGACCGCCCCGAACCGCTGCGGCTCGCCGACCTCGGCGCCGACCCGCGCTCCTCCGGCTTCCCGCCGCACCACCCGCAGATGAAGACCTTCCTGGGCGTGCCGATCCGGGTCCGCGAGGAGGTCTTCGGCAACCTCTACCTCACCGAGAAGAAGGGCGGCGGCGCCTTCACGCCCGAGGACGAACAGGTCGTGCACGCGCTCGCCGCGGCCGCCGGCGTCGCCATCGAGAACTCCCGGCTGTACGAGGAGGGCCGCCGCCGGGAACGCTGGATCGCCGGTGCCGCGGCCGTCACCACCGCGCTGCTCTCCACCGAGCAGGCCGAGGGCGCGCTCACCGTCGCCGCCGAGCAGGTCCGGGAGCTGGCGGGCGCCGCGCTCGGCATGATCCTGCTGCCCACCGGTCCGGCCGGCCCGCCCGGAGCGGCGGGCTCGGCGGGCTCGGCGGGTTCCTCGGCGGAGGGTGACGGGCAGATGCGGGTCGCCCACGCCTCCGGCGAGGCCGCCGAGTTCGTCCGCGGCGAACTGCTGCCCAAGGACAGCTTCGCCGCCCAGCTGCTGGAGGGCGACAGCGTCCACCTCGACGACATGTCCAGCGACCCCACCGTGGTGATGCGGCTCGCCCGCAGCTTCGGCCCGTCCCTGGCCGTGCCCATGGTCGCCGCCGGGCGGGTGCTCGGCGGCCTCTGCGTCTGGCGCTCGCGCGGCGCCCTGCCGTTCACCGACTCCGAGAAGCAGCTCGCCGAGACCTTCGCCTCCCAGGCCGCGCTGGCCCTGCGGCTCGCCGAGGGCCAGCGCGACCAGCAGCGGCTGGCCGTCTTCCAGGACCGCGACCGGATCGCCCGCGACCTCCACGACCTCGTCATCCAACGGCTGTTCGCCACCGGGATGATGCTGGAGAGCGCCGCCCGCCGGTCCGTCGTCCCCGAGGTCAAGGTGGGCATCGGCAAGGCGGTCGACGAACTGGACGCCACCATCCAGGAGGTCCGCACCACCATCTACGCGCTCCAGCACGACAACCACGGCGACGCCCCCGACACCCTGCGCACCCGCGTCCTGCGCGAGGCCAGCCAGGCCGCCGCCGCCCTCGGCTTCAAGCCCTCGGTGAGCTTCGTCGGCCCGGTCGAGAGCCTGGTCGGCGAGAACACCGGCCGCCAACTCCTCGCGGCCCTGCGCGAGATGCTCTCCAACACGGCCCGGCACGCCCGCGCCTCCCGGGTCGGGGTCGAGATCGACGCGACCGTCCACCTGGACGACGCCGGACGGCCCATCGGCGGCGACCCCGAGTCGCTGGACCGGGGCGGGCGGCCCGGCGTGCTGCTGACCGTCACCGACGACGGCGTCGGCATCCCCCAGGGCGGCCGGCGCAGCGGACTGCTCAACCTCACCCGGCGCGCCGAGGCCCTCGGCGGCGCCGCGTGGCACGAGCGCGGGCCCTACCGGAAGGGCGCCGTGGTCCGCTGGACGGCCCGGCTGTGACCGTTCCGGTACCGACAGATGAAAGCTGAACGAGGGAGAACTTCCCGACCAACGGCGCAAGTTGTGAACGTTCTGGGCTTTCGGCGGTTCCGTGTGCACACATAGCTTGGCTCCGTCCCGGAGGGGAAACCGGACGGAGGGGGCAGTGGACGGTTCCGGCCGCGGTCACACCGCAGCAGGGGCGAGCCGAGGGGGGTTCCGGACCGAGCGTGCACCGGACGGGCGCTACCGCTGGCAGCTGAAGGCACCCAACGGCCGGGTGGTGGCGATCACCTCCGCGCTGTTCGAGACGGCGGGCGAGGCCGAGCGGGGCTTCGACGGACTGCGCGCCGGCGCCGACGGACTGACCGCGCGGATCACCCATGTCCGCGACGGGCTCGGCTGGATCTGGGTCGTCCCCGGATCGCGCAGCCTGCCCGAGGTGCGCTCCAGCCGCGCGTACGAACGGTACGCGACGTGCCAGAACGCCTTCCGCCGCTTCGTCGTGCTGCTCGCCAAGCAGCCGCCGCGCGAGCCGGCGGTCCACGAGCCACCCGTCCGCGAGGGGTCGGTCCGCGAGGCTCCCGTCCGCGAGGGGTCGGTGCGCGAGCGGTCCGTGCGCGATGTGCCCTTCCGCGACGCGCCCGCACGTGAACTCCCGAGGAGAGCAGTGTCGTTGAGACGCCCCGATGGCAGCTGAGCGGCGCGGACCGCGGCTGCTGATCGTGCCCGCGGCCGACCGCTGCGTGGGCTGGGCGCTGCGCGCCGCCAACGGGCGGCCGCTCGGCGTCGGCGTGCGGACGTACCGCAGCGAGGAGGAACTCGCCGACGCGGTGCGCGAACTGATCATCGAACGGGCCGCCCTGCGCTGCTCGACCGTCCAGGCCGAGGGCCGCCAGTGGGTCTGGTCCGCCCACCTGCCGGTGCGCACCACCCGGCCGGGCGCGACCCCCGCCGTCCCGGTCGCCCGCAGTGCCCGCGGCTACCTGCGGCGCGACCAGTGCCAGGCCGGCGTCGAGGGCTTCCTGGCCGGACTCCAGTGGGTCGGGCAGGAGTTGCGGCGGTCCGGCCGTGACGGCCGCTGGCCGCTGTAGCGCCGGCTCCGCTTCGTACCGTCCGGCTCCGTCCTACTCCGTACAGCTCCGTACGGTTCTGCTCCGGGCCGTTCCGCTTCGTGCTGTTCCGGTGAAGCGCAGGTTTCCGGCAACACCCCGAGCCGCCTCCTGGAGAAGAACGTCGACCGGGTTCGTCACCCCTGTTCCGCCCCTGTCACATCCGCGTTGACCAGTGCCTAAACCTCGTCGAACCGATGAGTCGACATTCGCCGCCCGGCCCCGACGGCCCTTCCGACGGAACCTCCCGGCCGGACAGGATCGGCACTGCCGGAGCGGCCGCAGCAGACACGGCCCCCGGCCCCGGACTCCCCCCGGAGCACGGGTTCACGCGATGGACGTCTCTCCCTCGGAGGAAGAGGAACATGCGTAAGACCGCTGCCAAGCTGCTCACCGTCGCCGCCCTGGCGACCTCCCTGGTCACCGTCGCCAGTGGCTCCGCCCTGGCCGACCCGACCGGCACCCCGGCCGCCCAGGACATCGTCGGCGTCGGCTCGGACACCACCCAGGCCGTGCTGAACCAGTTCTCCACCGACTACAACGCGTACCTGGGCGCCGGCTCCACCCTGCCGCACCTGTACAGCTGGGACGCGACCGGTTCCTCGCCGATCACCACCAAGACCGGTGCGACCTCGATCGCCCGCCCGAACGGCTCCGGCGCCGGCATCTCGGCCCTCAAGAACAACACCAGCGCGACCGTCGACTTCGCCCGCTCCTCGCGCGGCCCGCAGTCGACCGACCCGAACACCTTCGACTTCGTCGCCTACGCGACGGACGCGGTGGCCTGGGCCGCGCCGAACAACGGTGACGCGCCGGCCAACCTGACGACGCAGAACCTCAAGGACATCTACAACTGCAACATCACCACCTGGGACCAGATCGACCCCAGCCTGCCCAGCAACACCATCAAGCCGTACCTGCCGCAGGCCAACTCCGGCACCCGGTCGTTCTTCCTCTCCGTGCTCGGCATCTCCACCATCAAGCCGTGCGTCACCGAGGGCGTCCAGGAGAACGAGGGCAGCGACACCAACCTGTCCGACCCCGACGCGCTGGTCCCGTACTCCGTCGCCCACTACATCGGCCAGGTGTACTACGGCAAGGGCAGCGGCTCCGACGTCCAGGGCCCGCTGACCATCCGCAGCATCGACAACACCGCGCCGGTCGACACCACCAACAAGGTGATCAACGGCGACTTCGCCGCCACCTCCTACGCCCGCACGGTCTACAACGTGGTCCGTGACGCGGACTGGAAGGCGACCGACGCCCACGGCACCGCGCTGCGCAGCATCTTCGGTACCACCGGCTGGGTCTGCACCAACGCCACCGCGAAGGCCGACCTCAAGAGCTTCGGCTTCCTTCCGCTGAACGCCGGCGCCTGCGGCAGCACCATCCACTCCTGATCACACCCCGCACGATCCGACGGCCACGGGCCCGCCGCCCGTGGCCGTCGGCCGTCGGGAGCCGACCGAAGGGAACCGGAGAACGATGCGCAGGACGTGGCGGAAGCCGCTCGTCACGGCCGTCCTGGCGGCCTCGGTCGCGGTGGCCCCCGGCGGCGGCCCGGCCGTGGCGGACCCGGCAGGGCCGGCGCTGCCGGCCGCACAGGACCTCGTGGGGGTGGGGGACGCCGACAGCCAGGCCGTGCTGAACCAGTTCTCGGCCGACTACAACGCCACGATCCCGGGCTCGGACACCACGACACCCCGGCTGTACAGCTGGGACGCGACCGGGGCGCCGACGATCACCACCAAGACCGGTGCCACCACGATCGCGCGCCCGAACGGCGCGGAGGTCGGCATCTCGGCCCTCAAGAACAGCACCGGCGCGACCGTCGACTTCGCCCGCTCCTCGCGCGGCCCGCTGCCGACCGACCCCCGGTACTTCGACTTCGTGAACTACGCGGACGACGCGCTGTCCTGGGCCGCGCCGGGCAACGGCAACGCGCCGGCGAACCTGACGACGCAGAACCTCAAGGACATCTACGACTGCGACGTCACCACGTGGAAGCAGATCGACCCCGCCCTTCCCGGCAGCACCATCAAGCCCTTCCTCCCGAAGGCGGGCTCCGGAACCCGGGCGTCCTTCCTCGCCGCGCTGGGCATCCACACGGTCAACAGCTGCATCGACGACCGGACGGTGACCGAAGGCCAGGGCAGCGACCCGAAGCTCAACGACCCGGACGTGCTGGTTCCCTACTCCGTGGGGCACTACATCGGCCAGGCGTACTACGGCCGGGGCAGCGGGGCCGACACCCAGGGGCTCCTGACCATCCGCGGCATCGACGGAACGGCCCCGGTCGACGCGACGGGCCGGGCGATCAACACCGACTTCCTCACCCTCCACGGGCAAACGGTCTACGTCGTGGTCCGCGACGCGGACTGGGCGGCGACCGACGCACACGGAGCCGCGCTGCGCGGCGTCTTCGGGCCTGACGGCTGGATCTGCACCAGTTCCACGGCAGCCGCCGACATCAGGACCTACGGCTTCCTGCCGCTCCCGGCCGGCGCCTGCGGCGGCGTGCTCATCCCTTGACCAACTGTCACCACCGCACCATCCCACCTCTCCCAGGGAGTACGACATGGCAAGAACCGGCGTCCGTCTCGCCGCCACCGGGATCGCCGTGGTCCTCGCGATCACCGGATTCAGCGGTGTGGCCGCGGCCGACACCACGGCCACCACCACCGCGCCCACCGGCAGTGCCGTGGTCACGGTCGACCAGCAGTTCCTGGCCAAGACCCTGCTCGGCGGCATCGCCGTCGTCCCGTTGACGCCGGCCACGGCGGACGTCACCAACAACGTCGTGACCAGCACCTTCCCGGTGACGGGCGGCGTCGCCAACATCCCGTCGTTCTCCGGGCAGGTGCAGCTCGGTGGCGGACTGCTCTTCGTCAACCTGAACAACGGCAAGACCGTCACGTTCAAGCAGCTCGGCTTCAAGGTCCGTGACTGGAACGTCTCGGCGGTCCCGAACGGCGGCACCGCGCCGGTGGCCCTGCTGGACCCGCTGGGCGACACCCAGATCGGCCGCACGGGCACCACCCAGTCGCTCTCGGCCTCCAGCCTGCAGCTGGACCCGGCCGGCGCGCAGTACCTCGACAGCGCGCTGGGCACCACGTACTTCACGGGCGGTCAGTCGCTCGGCTCCTTCGCGCTGACCTACACCCCCGGCAGCTGATCCGGCTCCTCGTCGGAAGGTCCCGGACGACCCCGGGTGCCCCGCGGGCCCGCGCCTCGGCGCGGGCCCGCTCGTGTGCCAAGGGGAGCACTCAACTCCGTTCCAGGGGCGCCGCGTTGTGTTCTCGTACATCCTGTCGACCGGATCCGGACACGTCCGGCTGGCCGAATGGTGGGTACTGGGGGTGCCCGGCCGTCGGCATGCCCGATCCCACCTTGCGCCGCGTGCTGGGCGGCGCGGATCCGCACGGAGGTGCCCACCATGAGAGTCCGATTGCCCGACCGGAGGGATCCGGGGAGATGGCGCCGCCGACTTCCGGCGATCGCGCTGGTGTGGTCGGTGGTGGTGGCGCTCGGTGTGGTGCCGATCGGCCTGGGGGCCGGGCCGCAGGCGGTGGCGGAGTCCTCCAGCGTGACCGTGGCGGGGCCCAAGGTGCTCGACCCGGCGACCGGGACGCGCGGCCGGGCCGGCAAGATCACGGTCTCCCAGACGAAGAACCTGGTCAACCAGGTGGTGCAGGTCTCCTGGAGCGGCTTCACGCCCACCAAGACCACCAGCGGCCAACAGGTCACCCTGGCGCGGGTCGGCGAGGCCAAGTACCTCTACCCCGTGCGGATCTACGAGTGCCGCGGCGCCACTCCGAAGGTGACCGACTGCTACAACAGCTCGCTGTTCGGCGGTGACGCGAACGCGGGCTTCCAGCAGACCCTGCCGCCCGGGTCGAGCACCGCGCCCGACTTCCCGAGCAACATGGCGATCGCCCCGACCGGTGCGGACGGCACCGGCGCCGCGAACATCGAGCTCTACACCCAGGCCCAGGCCCCGACGCTGGGCTGTGACGACACCCACCCGTGCTCCCTCGTGGTGGAGGCCAACTACGGTGGCGACAGCCTCGGCCGGACCACCCCGACGGCCTCGGTCGACTGCCTGAACCATTCGCTCGACAGTTCGAGCTCGCTCGCGAGCGACGCGGTGCTGTTCAGCTACGCGGCCAACGGCATGTCGAGCGGCGAGCAGTGCGCGTGGGAGAACGGCATCGTGATCCCGCTGTCCTTCGCGCCGGTGGCCCAGGCCTGTGCGTCGCAGAACGGTTCGTTCGACGCGGAGGGCCTGGAGATGTTCAACCGGGCCATGCAGCAGTGGCGTGCGGGCCTGTGCCTGAGCGATTCGCCGATGGCCGTCCGGTACGTGTCGGCCGGCGGTGAGCCGCAGGCCCGTTCGCGCTTCCTCGGCGGATCCACGGACGTGGCGCTGACCGCGCGGGCGGACGGTTCACCACCGGCCCGGCCCTACGTCTACGCGCCGCTGGCGACCTCGGGCATCTCGGTCGTGTTCTCGGTGGACGACCAGGACACCGGTCGGCAGATCCGCGACATGAAGCTCAACGCGCGGCTGATGGCCAAGCTGCTCACCCAGTCCTACGCGCCCCGCGGCGGCGTGGTCACCTCGGTGAAGGGCAATCCGACCTGCCTCTTCGCGGATCCCGAGTTCCTCCAGCTGAACCAGCTGCCGGCGACCTCGGGGCTCAAGTGGCCCAGGTTCTGCGACATGTTCGACTTCAGCCCGACCGTGGTGGGCGGGACGACCGACCTGACGTACCAGTTGACCTCGTGGATCGCCTCGGACCCGGACGCCGCCCGCTTCCTGGACGGCGAGTCCGACCCGTGGGGCATGCACGTGAACACCTACTACCTCCGGCCCGCGTTCTCCGGCTACCCGGTCGACTCCTTCTCCCGGCAGGACTCCTCCGGGATCGTCGGCAGCAAGGTCGACGCCTACCAGCACCTGATGCAGTACGAGTGGAACCCGGTCACGAGCGGACTGGGCCAGGTCGCGCGCGGGTTCCTGCAGAACAAGGCGACCTGCGTCAACCCCGGGCTCAACGGAACCGGCGGGCACGACCAGTGCGCGCCGGTGGACGTCGGACAGCGGATGCTGATCGCGATCATGGACACCGGCCAGGCCAAGGCCTACTCCCTCCCCGAAGCCCAGCTGCTCAACCCGGCCGGCGCCTTCGTCTCCCCGGGGACCACCGGCTTCCAGGCCTCCGTCGCCGACATGACCGTCGACGCCTCGACGGGCGTGCAGTCGCTGCCGTACGGGACCGCCGACACGGCGTACTCGCGCGACCAGCGGGCCTACCCGCTGACCACCGTGCAGTACGCGATGGTGCCCACCCAGGGCGTCCCGGCCGACAAGGCCGCCGCGATCACCACGTTCCTGCGGACCACCACGAGCAGCGGCCAGGTCTACGGCAACGAGCCGGGCCACCTGGCGCCGGGCTTCCTGGCGCTCACCAGCGCCCAGCGGGCCCAGGCGGCCGACGCCGCCACCCACGTGGCGGCCCAGGACGCCAAGCTGCCCGGCAACCAGGCCGCGCCGCCGAACCCGCCGGCCGTCACCCCCGGCGACGGGGGCACCGGTGGGGGGACCCCGGCGGAGGGCTCCGGCTCGGCGGGCGGCACCACGCCGGTCAGCGCCGGGACCGACAACGGCACGAGCGGTGGCGGCCTCGGCGGGGCCTCGACCGGCGGCCCCGGGGAGGGCGCCGCGACCACCGGGGGCGCCGCCGCGGCCGCGGCCACCGCCGGGGGCAAGACCCCGGGCGCCTCGCCGAGCACGCCCGGCAAGTCGCTGAGCGCCGCGCCCGTCGCGGCCGGGACACCGGCCGCGGACCGCTCCGGCGCCGCGCGCCTGCTGCTCCCGATCGCGCTGATCGGCGGCCTGGTGCTGCTGGTCGGCGGGCCGGCGGCGCTGGTCCTGGGCGGGACACCGGCCGGGGAGCGGACGCTGGCGGGGCTGCGCAACGGCTGGGCGCGGTTGCGCCGTCGCCCCTGACGGCCGACGGCTGACGGCTGACGGCTCGGCGAGGCCGCCGTCCCGGCCCGCCGAGCCGTCGGGCCCATGGCCCAACCATCCGGCAGGAAGGCCGAGTTGACCGTCGCCGCACCGGTGGCCGGAAAGGATCCGGCCACCGGTGGCGGTCAACTCCAGCACCGAACTGGCTCGTTGGGGCCCCGTACACGCGTGCGACCCAGGGCGGACACCTCCGGATGGCCGAATGGGTACGCACCGGAACCGCGGCCCCGTGCCAACCGGCCGCCCCCACAACGATTTCGCGCCGCCGAGCCCCCACCGGAGCCGCCGAGCGCGACCGGCGCCACGTCGCGCCACCGTCCGGTCCGGGCGCAGCCCGGCCATCCGCACCCGAGCACGGAGAGCAGAGCATGACAGCCGCCGCCGAGCCCGCGGCCTCGTCCGCCGGGGCCCCGGGCAGACCCGACCGCGGAGCCGACCGCGGAGCCGGCACCGACGTCCCGCGCGTCATCACCTCCCCCGCGACCCCCGGCGACCGGGTGTTCCGCGGGGTGCTGCGGGTGGCCGGGCTCTCGGTGTTCGCGATCATGGGCCTGATCGCGTTCTTCCTGCTGCTGCGCGGCTCGGACGCGCTGCGCGCCGTGGGCTGGTCCTTCCTGACCGAGCAGAAGTGGCAGACCGCCGCGCACACCTTCGGCATCGCCGCCGTCCTGCCGAACGGTCTGCTGATCGCCGTGATCGCGCTGGTCATCGCCGTCCCGGTGGCGCTCTCCACGGCGGTCTTCATCTCCGAGTACGCGCCGGTCCGGCTGCGCGCCTCGCTGGTCTCGCTGGTCGACCTGATGGCGGCGATCCCGAGCATCATCTACGGCCTGTGGGGGCTGTTCTTCCTCCAGCCGAGGATCATCGGTTTCAGCCGCTGGCTCTCCAACCACCTCGGGGACACGGTCCCCTTCCTCAAGGTGCGCACCGGCGACATCGGGACCTCCTACACCTCCTCCACGTTCATCGCGGGCGTCGTCGTCGCGCTGATGATCATCCCGATCGTCACCTCGCTCAGCCGGGAGGTCTTCTCCCAGGCCCCGCAGGGCGAGCGGGAGGGCGCCTACGCGCTCGGCTCGACCCGGTGGGGGATGGTGCGCACGGTGGTGCTGCCGTTCGGCCGCGGCGGTGTGATCGGCGCGGTCATGCTGGGCTTCGGCCGGGCGATGGGCGAGACGATCGCGGTCGCGCTGATCATCTCCCCGAACTTCAAGGCCATCAGCCACATCCTGGAGAACGGCGCCAACTCGATCTCGGCGCTCATCGCGCTGCGCTTCGGCGAGTCGGACGCGCTCTCGCTCTCCGCGCTGATGGCGGCCGGCCTGGTGCTGTTCGCGCTGACCCTGCTGGTCAACGTGGCGGCCGGCTTCGTGATCAACCGGTCCCGCTCCGGGGCCTCGACCGCCGACTGAGGCGGCGCACGGACATGACCGGTCCCGCTGAGACCCCCGCCGCACCCCCGGCGGCCCCGTCGGCCGCACTCCCGCCGGCCACCCCCGCCGGTCCCCCGGCCGAGACCCTGTCGAAGGGAACGACCCGATGACCACGCTCGACCTGCCTCCGGCCGCCGCCGTCCCGGGGCCCGCCGCCCAGGGGCCCGCCGCGCCCCCGGCCGGCCCGGCGGAGCCGCGCCCGGAGAAGCGGGTGAAGCTCGGCGGCGTCACCCGCGAGGACGTGTTCACCGTGGCCGGCTCGTCGATCGGCTCGCTGGCCCTGAACTGGACGCTGTACGAGCGGGTGCTGCCGTTCAGCGGCGCCTTCGGCTTCCTGGTCTGCTGGTACCTGCTGTTCCTGGCCGCCTACTTCACGCTCGGCCGGCTCCAGTGGGGCCCGCTGCTGGTGCGCGAGCGCCTGGTCTCCGTCGTGGCGTGGAGCGCCGGCCTGCTGGTGCTGGCGCTCATCGTCGACCAGGTCGGCTACCTGGCGGTGCGCGGCTACGAGGCCGCCCAGCACCTCAACTTCTTCACCGAGTCGATGGAGCGCACCGCCGCGCTCTCCCCGATCACCTCCGGCGGCGCGCTGAACGCGATCGTCGGCTCGCTCGAACAGGTCGGCCTGGCCACCCTGTTCGCCGTGCCGCTGGGCATCGCCGCGGCGATCTTCATGTCCGAGGTCGGCGGCCGGATGGCCAAGCCGGTGCGGACCCTGGTGGAGGCGATGACGGCACTGCCGTCGATCGTCGCCGGGCTGTTCGTGCTCGGCATCGTGATCCTGACGCTCGGCTTCGACAAGAGCGGCTTCGCGGCCTCGCTCGCCCTCACGGTGATGATGATGCCGATCGTCACCCGGGCCTCCGAGGTGGTCATCCGCCTGGTGCCCGGCACCCTGCGCGAGGCCTCGTACGCGCTGGGCGGCAGCCAGTGGCGGACGGTGTGGAACGTCGTCCTGCCGACCGCCCGGCCCGGCCTCGTCACGGCGGTCGTGCTCGGGGTGGCGCGCGGCATCGGGGAGACCTCGCCGGTGCTGCTGACCTCGGGCTTCACCCCGCAGTTCAACGCCGACCCGTTCCACGAGCACCAGGTGTCGCTGCCCCTGTACGTCTGGAACTACGTCAAGCAGCCCTACCCCGAGATGGTCGCCCGGGCCTTCGCGGCGGGGCTGACCCTGATGGCGCTGGTGCTGGTCCTCTTCGTCACCGCGCGGGTGCTCGGCGGCCGCCGTCCGGGTGAGCTGACGCGCGGTCAGCGGCGCCGGATCGACCGGGAGGCGCGGCGGGCCGAGAGCGCCGCCCGGGCCGCCCGGGCCGGTGCCCACGCGCCCGTCGCCCATCCGCCCGTCGCCCATCCGCCCGTCGCCCACCCGCCCGTCGCCCACCCGCCCGTCGCACTGCCCGGGAACAGCTGATGAACCGTCCAACCACCCTCCGTACCAGAGGAGTTCTCATGTCATGGGAGGCCGCAAGGCGCTCCGTGGCCCGTGTCCTGGCGTGCCTGTCCGCGTTGCTGCTCGCCGCGGGCACCCTGCTGTTCGGGCAGGCCGCTCCTGCCTTCGCCGCCTCGGTCGCGCTCAGCGCCGACGGCTCCAGCTGGGCCGGCCCGGCCATCGACCAGTGGCGCCAGGACGTCGGGCCGCAGGGCATCCAGATCAGCTTCAACCCGGTGGGGTCGGCGGCCGGCCGGACCGCCTGGAGCAACGGGCAGGACGACTTCACCGCCTCGGACGTGCCGTTCCGCAGCGCCGAGGACACCGGCCTCAACTCCGGTGCCCGCACCAGCGGTCAGGGCACCAGGGAGAACCCGGTCTACGGCTTCTCCTACGTGCCGATCACCGCGGGCGGCACGACCTTCATGTACAACCTGGTGGTCGGCGGCAAGCAGGTCCGCGACCTGCGGCTGTCCCCGCAGACCGTCGTGGACATCTTCACCAACAAGATCACCAACTGGAACGACCAGAAGATCACCGCCGACTACGGCAAGCAGCTGCCCAACCTGCCGATCACCCCGGTGGTCCGCTCGGACGGCTCCGGCGCCACCGCGCAGTTCACCCGCTGGATGGAGCACACCCACAAGGACCAGTGGGACGCCTACTGCTCCTCGGTCAACGGCACCACCTGCGGTGACTACACCGAGTTCTTCCCGCCGTCCGGCCGGATGGTCGCCCAGAACGGCTCCGACGTCGTCGCCGGCTACATCAAGGCCGCGGCCGGCCTGGGCACCATCGGCTACGACGAGTACGCCTTCGCCAAGCGCAGCAACTGGCCGGTCGTGAAGGTGCTCAACCAGGCCGGCTACTACTCGCTGCCGACCGCCTCCAACGTGGCCATCGCGCTCACCGCCGCCAAGATCCGCGGTGTGGACGACGACACCCCGGCGTCCGACCCGAACTACCTCCAGCAGAACCTCGACGGCGTCTACACCATGGACGACCCGCGCTCGTACCCGATCTCCAGCTACAGCTACGTGATCGTGCCGCGGGCCGGCGCCGCGCTGCCCCCGCCGGGCCGGTTCAACAACGACAAGGGCGCCGCGCTCAGCCGCTTCCTCGCCTACGTGCTGTGCGAGGGCCAGGGCGAGGCCGACGGCCTGGGCTACTCGCCGATCCCGCGCGGCCTGGTCAAGGGCGGGCTGCTGCAGACCAAGTCGATCCCCGGCAACGCCAGCCCGGTCAACCCGGACACCCTGGCCAACTGCGCCAACCCGACCTTCAACTCCGCCGGTGAGCTGACCGTCCTCAAGAACGCCCCGCAGCCGAGCCCCTGCGACAAGCAGGGCGCCCCGCTGGACTGCACCGTCCAGAACGGCCAGGCGGTCAAGACCGGTTCGGGCGGCTCCGGCGGTTCCGGTGGCACCGGCGGCGCGGCCGCCGGCTCCGGCGGAACGGGCGGCACCGGCCACGGCACCGGCGGTTCGGGCGGCTCCGGCGGCAGCGGCACCGGCGCCGACGCGGCCGGCACCGGCGGCGCCGCGGCCGGCGGCGGTGACCCGAACGCCGCCGCGGCCGGCGACCCCGCCGCGGGCGACGGCTCCGGCGACGTGGTCGACCCGCAGACCGGCCAGGTGGTCGCGCGCGGCCGGGGCGGCGCCACCGAGGTCGCGGCCAACGTGGTCGAGGTGAGCGGCAGGCCCGAGGACTGGACGCTGTCCACGCTGACCGCCGTCGAGCTGCTCGCCGTCGTCCTCGTCCCGCCGCTGCTCGGCCGCCGGCTGCTGCGCCGGCGCAAGGGCTCGGGCGGTGCCTCGTGACGGCACCGGTCCTGGAGAAGCCGCCGGTCCGGCCGGCGCCCGCGGCCGAGGCGCCCCCGGCCCGGCCCGCCGCCGTCACCCCCGCCCGGCGCCGCTTCCTCCAGGGCGCCTGGGCGGCCAGCCTGGCGGCCGCGCTGGTGCTGGGCTTCGTCGGCTTCCTGTTCACGCTCTCGCACGTCCAGGAGCGGCACTACCAGTCGACGGCGTACAAGACCTTCCGGGACCAGCTGGCCCGGGCCGTCGCCCCGACCGGCGCGGCCGCCGACGGCGACCCGGTGGCGCTGGTGGACATCCCGGCGATCGGCCTGCACCAGGCCGTGGTGGTCGAGGGCACCACCGGCCGGGACCTGATGCGCGGCCCCGGCCACCGCCGGGACACCGCACTGCCCGGACAGAGCGGGGTGGCGGTGCTGTTCGGCCGCGGCGCGACCTTCGGCGCGCCGTTCGCCCGGCTGTCCGGGCTGCGGGTCGGCGACCGGATCGAGACCACCACCGGGCAGGGCACGTTCACCTACGTGGTCAACGTGTACGGCGACGGCGACCACCCGATCACCGACCCGGCCCGCAACCGGCTGGTCCTGGTCACCGGGGACTCCGACTGGATCCCCGGCTCCACCGTGCTGATCGGCGCCCGGCTGGAGGGCGACCCGCAGCAGAACCCCGGCGGCCGCCCCGCCACCGTCCCCTACGACAAGGCGCTGGCCGCCGACAAGGGTGCGCTGGCCACGCTCCAGCTCTGGTCGCTCGCCCTGCTCTGCGCGGTGGCCGGGGCGCTGCTGCTGGCCCGGTACTGGCGCCGCTCGCCCGCCTGCCTGAGCGCCGCGCCGGTGGTCGGCGCCCTGCTCTGGGCGGTCTACGAGAACGCCGCCGCCCTGCTGCCCAACCTCTACTGACGCGCGCCCGGAGGACGTACCGATGACCGACACCGCCGACACCACGCACCAGCCGCACGACGCGGCGGTCGACCCGGCCGCCGACACCCTCACCCTCCCGCCGGTCCCGCCGGCCCCCGCCCCGCCGGTCGTCCCGGCCCAGGGCCCCGACGGGGTGCTCGCCGGGCTGGAGACCCGGGACGTCTCCGCCTGGTTCGGCAGCCGCAAGGTGCTGGAGCGGGTCTCCCTGGCGATGCCGGCCGGCGAGGTCACCGCGCTGATCGGCCCGTCCGGCTGCGGGAAGTCCACCTACCTGCGGATCCTCAACCGGATGCACGAGATGGTGCGCGGCGCCGCCCTGGCCGGCGAGGTGCTGCTGGACGGGGACGACGTCTACCGGCCCGGCCGGCGCCCCGCCGAGGTGCGGCGCCGGATCGGCATGGTGTTCCAGCGGCCCAACCCGTTCCCGGCGATGTCCATCCAGGACAACGTCTCCAGCGGGCTCAAGCTGGCCGGGATCAAGGTCTCCAAGGAGGAGCGCCAGCACCTGGTGGAGACCAGCCTGCGCCGCGCCGGGCTGTGGGACGAGGTGGCCGCCCGGCTGCACGCCCCCGGCGGCTCCCTCTCCGGCGGGCAGCAGCAACGCCTGTGCATCGCGCGGTCGTTGGCCGTCTCACCGGACATCCTGCTGATGGACGAGCCGTGCTCCGCGCTCGACCCGACCTCCACCCGCCGGGTCGAGGAGACCATCGCCGAACTGCGCGGGCGGCTTACCATCGTGATCGTCACCCACAACATGCAGCAGGCCCAGCGGGTCTCCCAGCGCTGCGCGTTCTTCCTCGCCACCCACGACACCCCGGGCCGGATCGTCGAGGCCGGGCCGACCGAGCGGCTCTTCGGCAGCCCGCGCGACCAGCGGACCTCCGACTACGTCAACGGCCGCTTCGGATAGGGGCGTTACCGGCCGGAGTCGGTGATCAGCCGCTCCAGCACCGCCGCGACGCCGTCCTCCTCGTTGCTCACCGTGTGCAGCGGCACCGCCGCCAGCACCTGCGGGTGCGCGTTGGCGACGGCGTACGCGGTGCCGGCCCAGGCCAGCATCTCCAGGTCGTTCGGCATGTCGCCGAAGGCCACCACCTCGGCCCGGTCGATCCCGTGCTCGGCGCACCAACGGGCCAGCGTGCTGGCCTTGGTGACGCCGGGCGCGCTGATCTCCAGCAGGGCGATCGGCGAGGAGCGGGTGATCTCCGCCAGGTGTCCGGCGGCCGTCCGGGCCTCGGCGAGGAAGGTGTCGGGGTCGAGGTCCGGGTGCTTGGCCAGCAGCTTGAACAGGCCCCGCACCGGGCCGCTGTCCGCCAGCAGCTCCTCGGCCGGGCCGACCGCCCGCACCTCGGTGTCGCCCCACATCAGCACCTCGTACCCCGGCTCCCGGGCCCAGCCGTCCGCGTACTCGAAGGCGAAGGAGGTGCCGGGCAGCTCGGCCCGCAGCGCCTCGACCACGGCCAGCGAGGTCGGTGCCGGCATCGGGAAGTACTCGATCAGCTCGCCGCCGCGCCGCACGTCCACGATCGCGCCGCCGTTGGAGCAGATCGCCACCCCGTGACCGCCGATGTGCGGGCTCACCTGCTGCATCCAGCGCGGCGGCCGGCCGGTCACGAACACCACCTGCACCCCGGCCGCCTCGGCCGCCGCCAGGGCCGCGGCGGTGCGATCGCTGACGGTGCCGCCGGGGCACAGCAGGGTGCCGTCCAGGTCGGTGGCGATGAGGCGGGGAGCGGTGCGGGGTTCGGTCACCGGTCCATCTTCGCCCATCGCCGCCGCCCGGTCACCGCCGCGGGCGGCCCGCGGCGGGCCTGCGGCGGGCCCGGTGGCGGTGCCCGCGGCCGACCGACCGTGAGGACGGGTTCCGGCCCTTCCTGCGCCGCTTTCCGGCCGATCCGCCCCCGTCCGGGGTGTCGCGGCGGGCCGACGGGCAGGAACCCCCTGGTCACCCCGTCGGCAGGAAGAGCCATGCCCACTCGCCAGCTCCGTGACGAGCCGCCCCCGACCCTCCCTTCCCCGGATCCCCCCGCCGCCTCCCGCGAGCCGGTGCTGCTCGGCGAGGTGCTGTTCCACACCCTCGCCGAGCTCGCCCGCCGCACCCCGGACCAGGCCCCGGCCCCGGCCTTCCCGGCCCAACGCACCCGCCCGCACCCCTGACGGCCTCCTACCGGCGCAGGGGCAGCCCGTCCGGCTAGGGTCGGTGGCATGCGTCTGAGCACCGTGATCCTCCCCATCCACCGGTGGAGCGAGGGACAGAAGATCTGGCGGCGGGCCGAGGACCTCGGATTCCACGCCGCGTACACCTACGACCACCTGTCCTGGCGGTCCTTCCGCGACGAGCCCTGGTTCGGGTCGGTCCCGACGCTGACGGCCGCCGCCACGGCGACCGAGCGCCTCCGGCTGGGGACGCTGGTGACCTCGCCGAACTTCCGCCACCCGGTGACGCTGGCGAAGGAGCTGATCACGCTGGACGACGTGTCCGGCGGGCGGCTCACGCTGGGCATCGGTGCGGGCGGGACGGGCTTCGACGCGACGGCGATGGGCCAGGAGGCGTGGTCGCCCAAGGAGCGGGCGGCCCGGTTCGGCGAGTTCCTGCCGCTGCTGGACGAGCTGCTGACCACCGACGCCACCACCCGCGAGGGCACGTACTACTCGGCGGTCGAGGCGCGGAACATCCCGGGCTGCGTGCAGACCCCGCGGGTGCCGTTCTACGTGGCCGCCGCCGGTCCGCGGGGGATGCGGCTGGCGGCCGAGTACGGGCAGGGCTGGGTGACCTACGGGGACCCGAAGGGCCCGGCGGACGTGCCGGTCGAGCAGGCGCCCGGCGTGATCGCCGCGCAGATCGGGAAGCTCACGGCGGCCTGCGAGGCGCAGGGCCGGGACGTGGCGACGCTGGAGAAGATGCTGCTCCAGGGCTCCACGGCGGAGAAGCCGCTCCAGTCGCTGGACGCCTTCGTGGACTTCGCCGGCACCTACCGGGAGCTGGGCATCACCGAGTTGGTGATCCACTGGCCGGTGCCGGACTCGATCTTCGCCAACGACCTCTCCGTGTTCGAGCGGATCGCCACCGAGGGCCTGGCCCAGCTGGGTTGAGCGGTACGGCCGGTCGCGGACGCCGTCAGGACGGGTGCGGTCGGGGGGAGGCGCTAATCTGTCCGCCGCACCTTTATCTGATCATGCGTTAAACGGGGGTTCATTCATCATGTCCGCATCCAGGAGACTGCTCGTCGCCACTCTGGTCGCCACCGCCGCGCTCGGCCTCGCCGCCTGCGGCCCGGACGACCCGTCGACCCAGGGGGCCGGCGCCTCCACCGCGACCGCCGCCCCGGCCACCGGCGGGGCGGCCTCGCCCACCGCGGCCCCGGCCACCGGGACGGGCAAGCCCGCCCCGGCCGGCAAGCCCACCGACGGCGGCCCGGAGGGCTTCTGCACCCACGAGCCGCTGCCCGCCGGGCAGAAGTGGATCGAGCCGGTGAAGGGCACCAGCGCGACGACGCTGGTCTACAAGGAGACCAAGGACGCCTGCGGCGTCAACGACGTCGCCCTCGAACCGACGGGCGCCGACAAGAGCGCGACCTTCGCCCCCGGCGCCAAGGGCCACCTCAAGTCGGTCGTGGCCGCCCCGAAGGACGTCGTCGTCGCCGAGCTGGTGAAGCACATCAACGAGTGCATCGCCACGCCCGGCAACCAGAAGGGCTCGTACCCCTGCAACAGCGGCACCTACAAGGTCGCCCTCGACGCCTCCGGCAAGGTCGTCGAGATGTGGGAGCGCCCCAGCTCCTGAGCCGACGCCGGGCCCGGCGCCGGGCCGCCCGCCTCAACGGTGGGCGCCCCGGCGCCCCGGGCACACCCCGGCTCCGCGACCCTTAGGGGAGATCGGTCCCCACGTCATACCGCAGCAGCAGACGCCCCCGGGAAGCCTCGTCATTCCAGCTCATGGCCCCTGCGGCGCGGGACCGTTACGTTGAGGGCGTGTCCACTGCTGTCATCAAGACCGAGGGCCTCACCAAGAGCTTCCCCCGGGTCACCGCGCTCGACCAGCTGACCGTCGAGGTCCAGCCCGGGGTCGTCGGGCTGGTCGGGGCCAACGGGGCGGGCAAGTCCACCCTGATCAAGATCCTGCTCGGGCTCGCCCCGGCGACGTCCGGCCGCGGCGAGGTGCTCGGCCTGGACATCGCCACCCGGGGCTCGGAGATCCGCGAACAGGTCGGCTACATGCCCGAACACGACTGCCTGCCACCGGACGTCTCGGCGACGGAGTTCGTGGTGCACATGGCGCGGATGGCGGGGCTGCCCGCGACCGCCGCGCGGGAGCGCACCGCGGACACGCTGCGGCACGTGGGCCTGTACGAGGAGCGGTACCGCCCGATGGGCGGCTACTCGACCGGCATGAAGCAGCGGGTGAAGCTGGCCCAGGCGCTGGTGCACGACCCGAAGCTGGTGCTGCTGGACGAGCCGACCAACGGCCTGGACCCGGCCGGCCGGGACGAGATGCTCGCCCTGATCCGCCGGGTGCACACCGACTTCGGCATCTCGGTGCTGGTCACCACCCACCTGCTCGGCGAGCTGGAGCGGACCTGCGACCACCTGGTGGTGATCGACGGCGGCAAGCTGCTGCGCTCCTCCTCCACGGCCTCCTTCACCGAGGCGACCGCCGTCCTCGCGGTGGAGGTCACCGACTTCCCGCAGGACACCGCCGCCGAGCCCGGCGCCACCGTCCGGGAGCGCCTCGCCGCCACCGGGCTGGACGTCCGGGCGGAGGGCTCGCACCTGCTGCTGGTCCGGCTGGACGGCGAGGACACCTACGACACCATCCGCGACACGGTCGCCGAACTCGGCCTCGGCCTGGTCCGGTTGGAGCAGCGCCGGCACCGGGTCGCGGAACTCTTCACCGACCACGAGGAAGCCGATGCCATGGCGTACGACGCGCCCCACGGCGACGACCGGAGCAGCAGGGGAGGGACGGACGATGCCGCAGCCTCCTGACACCAGGGCCGCCGACACCGGTGTCATCCACGACATCGGCTACCGCGGCTACACCGGTCCGCGCCTCGGCCGCGCCTACGCCACCCGCTCGCTCTTCACCCAGAGCCTGCGCGCCGCCTACGGCCTGGGCCGCTCCGGCAAGTCCAAGGTGCTGCCGATGCTGCTGCTGGGCGTGGTCACCGTCCCGGCGATGATCTTCGTCGCGGGCGCGGTCTACCTCAAGCGGGACGAACTCCCGGTCGAGTACGCCGGCTACCTCTCCAGCCTCGGCCTGGTGGTGTCGATCTTCCTCGCCGCCCAGGCGCCGGTGCTGCTCTCCCGGGACCTCCGCTACCACACCGTCCCGCTGTACTTCTCCCGTCCGATCACCCGCGCCGACTACGTCCGGGCCAAGTTCGGCGCCATGGCCTGCGCCCAGTTCCTGCTGATGGCAGCCCCGTTGCTGGTGCTGTACGCGGGCGCGCTGCTCGCCGGGATGGACTTCGGGCACAACACCGGCCAGTTCCTCTACGGCCTGGTGGCGGCCGTGCTCTACGCCCTGGTGCCCACCTCGGTGGCCCTGGTGATCGCCGCGAGCACCCCGCGCCGGGGCTTCGGGGTGGCCGCCATCATGGGCTACCTGGTGGTGAGTTCGACCCTCGCCGCGGTCGTGGTCGGCATCAGCAGCCCCGGCCCGGGCGGCTCGGACGCGGCCCAGTGGACGTCGCTGATCTCGCCGAACGGCCTGGTGGAGGCGCTGGTCAACCAGGTCTTCGACCTCGGGTCCGGGATCGACCGCCGGCACGCCCCGGGGGCGCTCGGCACGCTGGTGTTCGCACTCGTCGCCGCGGCGATGGTGGCGGGCTCCTACCGCCTCCTGCTGCGCCGCTACGAGAAGGTCTGAGAGGGCGGCATGGCCACCATCACCATCGACAAGGTCTCCCGCTGGTTCGGGAACGTGGTCGCGGTCAACGACATCTCCATGTCGATCGGCCCCGGCATCACCGGGCTGCTCGGGCCGAACGGCGCGGGCAAGTCCACCCTCATCCACATGATGAGCGGCTTCCTCGCCCCCTCCAGCGGCGCGGTCACCCTGGACGGCGCGCAGATCTGGCGCAACCAGCAGGTGTACCGGCAGATCGGCCTGGTGCCCGAGCGGGAGTCGATGTACGACTACCTGACCGGCTGGGAGTTCGTCCTCGCCAACGCCGAACTGCACGGCCTGCCGCAGCCCGGCGCCGCCGCCCGGCGCGCCCTCGACCTGGTCGAGATGGCGCCCGCCAAGGACCGCCGCACCGGGACGTACTCCAAGGGCATGAAGCAGCGGGTCAAGATGGCCTCGGCGCTGGTCCACGACCCGGCCGTGCTGCTGCTGGACGAGCCCTTCAACGGCATGGACCCGCGCCAGCGGCTCCAGCTGATGGAGCTGCTGCGCCGCTTCGGCGCGGACGGCCGGACGGTGCTGTTCTCCTCCCACATCCTGGAGGAGGTCGAGCAACTGGCCCGGCACATCGAGGTGGTGGTGGCCGGACGGCACGCCGCCTCGGGCGACTTCCGGCGGATCCGGCGGCTGATGACCGACCGGCCGCACCGCTACCTGGTCCGCTCCAGCGACGACCGCCGGCTCGCCGCCGCACTGATCGCCGACGGCTCGACCACCGGCATCGAGGTGGACGAGCGGGAACGGGCACTGCGGATCGAGGCGGTGAACTTCCAGGGCTTCACCACCCTGCTGCCCAGGGTCGCCCGGGAGGCCGGCATCCGGCTGTACACCGTGTCCCCGGCGGACGAGTCGCTGGAGAGCGTCTTCTCCTACCTGGTCTCGGCATGACCCCCGGCCCCACCCGCGCCACCCACCGGACCCAGGAAGGGGTCGACCGACCATGAACCCGACCGTCGCCAGGCTGACCCTGCGCGGCCTGCTCGGCCGCCGCCGCGGCGCGCTGCTGCTGGTGGCCCCGGCCCTGCTGCTGATCGTCGCGGCGATCGCCGCCGGGTCGAGCGGCGACGCGCACAGCCTGACCGTCAAGATCCTCGGCCAGCTGGACCTCGGCACCCTGCTGCCGATCCTCGGCCTGGTGATCGGCACCGGGGTGATCGCCACCGAGATCGACGACGGCTCGATCGTCTACCTGCTGGCCAAGCCGCTGCCGCGCTGGCAGATCATCACCACCAAGCTGGCCGTCGCGATCGGCACCACCTGGGTGTTCGCCGCCGTCCCGACGCTGCTCGCCGGGCTGCTGCTGTACGGGACGAAGGACGGCGTGGCGCTCGGCTACACCGTCGCGGTGCTGGTCGCCGGGGCCGTGTACAGCGCGCTGTTCCTGCTGCTCGGCGTGGTCACCCGGCACGCGGTGGTGGCCGGGCTGGCGTACGCGCTGATCTGGGAGTCGCTGATCGGCAACTTCGTCGAGGGCGCCCGCACGCTGAGCGTCCAGCAGTGGGGCCGGGCGGTCGCCGAGGCGGTCGCGGGGGACAACGCGATCGGCGCCGACGTGTCGCTCGGGGCGGCCGTCCCGCTGCTGCTGGTGGTCGCCGTCGGGGCGACCGTGCTGGCCTCGGTGAAGCTGGCCGGGCTGACCCTGGCCGCCGAGGAGTAGGCCGCGCCTCGCGCGACCGGGCCCGGACTCCCACGGAGTCCGGGCCGGTCGGCGTTGCGGGGGTGTCCTACAGGGTCCGGTTCCGTCCGGCGCCGAGACCGGCCGCGCCGACCACCAGGACCAGCACCAGCATCAGCACCAGGGTGGCGTCCCAGCCGCCGGTGAGCTGGTGCAGCGCCCCGGCGCCGACCGGGCCGGCCGCCGCGACCAGGTAGCCGATCGCCTGGGACATGCCGCCCAGCTGGGCGGCGCCGGCCGCGGTGCCGGTGCGCAGCACGATGAAGGCCAGGCCGAGGCCGAGCGAGCCGCCCTGGGCCAGGCCGAGGATGGTCGCCGACACCCAGGCGCCGGAGACCGGTGCGACCAGCAGCAGGGCGATGCCGAGCCCGTTCAGGACGGCCATGGTGACGGCGAGGGCGCGCTGGCTCGTCATCCGGCCGGCCATCAGCGGCACCAGGAAGGCGCCGGCCACCTGCACCAGGTTGGAGTAGGCGAAGACCAGGCTGGCCTGGCCGCGGTCCATGCCGTGGTCGGCCAGGATGGTCGGCATCCACGCGACCAGGGTGTAGACCAGCAGCGAGGAGATGCCCATGAACAGGCTGATCTGCCAGGCCAGCGGGGACTTCCAGATGCCCTCGATCGGCTTGCCGGCCCTGGCGGCCCCTCCGGGCCGGTCGTCCCGGGCGGGGGCGGCCGCCCCGGCCTTCGCCTGCCGGGAGCGCAGCACCTGCGGCAGCCAGGCCACCGCGGCGATCAGCGCGAGCAGCGACCAGGCGCCGAGCGAGGCCCGCCAGCCGCCGCCGAGCGCGTGCTCCAGCGGGACGGAGGTGCCGGCCGCGAGGGTGGCGCCGACCAGCATGGTGGTCGAGTAGACGCCGGTCATGGTGGCCGCGCGGTCCGGGAACTCCCGCTTGACCAGGCCCGGCATCGACACGTTCAGCACCGCGATGGCCACGCCGATCACCACGCAGCCCGCGTACAGCGCGAACACCGAGGGCAGCACCCGCAGCAGCACGCCGGCGCCGAGCACCAGCACCGCGCCGAGCACCACCCGCTCGGTGCCGAACCGGCGGGTCAGCCGGGGGGTGAGCGGGGCGCCGACGCCCTGGAACAGCACCGGGATGGTGGTGATCAGCCCGCCCGCGGTGGCGGACAGCCCGAAGGTGCGCTGGATCTCGCCGACCATCGGGGAGATCGCGGCCAGACAGGCGCGCATGTTCAGCGCGACCAGCAGGATGCCGGTCAGCAGCAGCGCGGGGTGGGCCAGCCGGCTGCGGACGGGGAGCGGGGCGGCAGTGGTGACAACCGGCTGCGGGGCGCGGGTGACGGCCATGGGTGTGCTGTTCTTTCCGGGGCTCGGGGGTGGCGCGGGCACGGCGGGAGGAGGCCTCCACCGGCCGCGGGCAGGACGGGAGGGCAGGACGGGAGGGCAGGACGGGAGGGAGCAGGCAGCGGGGCTGCGTGCGGAAGCGGGGCTTGCGCCGTCCTACTTCCGGGCCGCGATGGCCGCGAGGAGCTGCTCGACGGCCGCGGTGGGCTCGGCGAGCAGCGCCCGACACGCCGCCTCGGCGCGGTCCGGGTCGCCGCTCTCGATGGCGTCCACCAGCGCCTCGTGGGTGGCCACGACCGCCTCGGGCATCTCGTGGTCGCCGAAGGCGGAGGTCATCGCCTCGCGCACGGAGGCGCCGAAGTAGCGGTACACCTCGGCCAGCGCCGGGTTGTGCGCGGCCTCGACGATGGCGGTGTGGAACTCCAGGTCGTGCTCGACGGTGGCCTGGCGGCCGGCCCGCTCGGAGTGCTGGGCGAAGACCTCGGCCTCACGGGCCAGCGCGGCCCGCATCCGCCGGACGTCCTCGGGGGTGTGCCGCAGCGCGGCCAGTCGGGCGGCCTCGGTCTCCAGCGCGGCGCGGACCTCCAGGACGTCCCGGATGCCCGAGCGCTGGACGCCGCGGAGCACCGCCGCCGGGTCGCTGGTGGACCGTACGAAGGTGCCCTCGCCCTGCCGGGAGACCAGCATCCCGGCGTGCACCAGCACCCGGAGGGCCTCCCGCACGGTGTTGCGGCCGACCTGCAGCTGCTCGGCCAGCTCGTGCTCGGTGGGGATCTGCGACCCCACCGGCCAGGCTCCGCCGGCCAGCTGCTCGCGCAGCCGGTCGATCGCGGTGTCCACCAGGGAACGCCGCCCGGCCGCCTGCAGGCCGTTGCCGTCGCCGCTCATGCCGGGCCTCCCTTCGCACACCGCTCATCGGTCGTCGGTCATCCTACAACCACGTGCCCGGTCATCCTACAACTGGGGGTGAACCGTCCGTGAACGTGTCCCGGGGGGCGCTCAGCGCGTCGGGTAGAGGCGCTCCAGGACGACCGCGACGCCGTCCTCGTCGTTGCCCGCGGTGACCTCGTCGGCGACGGCGAGCAGTTCCTCGTGGGCGTTGGCCATGGCCACGCCGTGCGCCGCCCAGCCGAACATCGGCACGTCGTTGGGCATGTCGCCGAAGGCGATGGTGTCGGCGGCGCGCACGCCCAGGCGGCGGGCGGCGACGGCCAGGCCGGTGGCCTTGGACAGGCCCAGCGGCAGCAGTTCGACCACGCCGGGGCCGGCCATCACCACGCCGACCAGGTCGCCGGCGGCGCGCCGGGCGGCCTCGGCGAGGCCGTCGTCGGTCAGCCCGGGGTGCTGGATGTAGAGCTTGCTGAGCGGGGAGGCGAAGAGTTCGCCGCGCTCGGCCCGGACGACCGGGAGGTCGGAGCCGATCAGCAGCTCGTAGCCGGGGCCGGCCAGCACCTGGCCGTCCAGGCCGTCCTGGTTGGCGGCGACGGCCAGCGGGCCGGTCTCGGCCTCGATCTTCTCGATCGCGACCGCGGCGAGCCGGCGGTCCAGGGTGAGCGAGGTGAGCAGCTTGTGGGCGCCGGCGTCGTAGACCTGGGCGCCCTGGCCGCAGACCGCTATCCCGGTGTAGCCGATCTCGTCGAAGACCGGACGGGCCCAGACGGCCGAGCGGCCGGTCACCACGATGTGCAGCGCGCCCGCGCCGGTGGCCGCGGCCAGCGCGGCGCGGGTGCGCTCGGAGACGGTTTCCGCGCTGGTGAGCAGGGTGCCGTCGAGGTCGGTGGCGACCAGCCGGTAGGGCAGGTCGCCACCGATCAGGTGGGTGGAGGAGGTCACTTGACCGGCTCGAGGACGGTCCGCCCGCCGAGGTACGGACGCAGCGCCTCGGGCACGACGACCGAGCCGTCGGCCTGCTGGTGGTTCTCCAGGATCGCCACGATGGTGCGCGGCACGGCGACCAGGGTGCCGTTCAGGGTGGCGAGCGGGCGGGTCTTGCCGTCCTCGCGCATCCGGATCGACAGCCGGCGGGCCTGGTACTCGGTGGTGTTGGAGGTCGAGGTGACCTCGCGGTACTTGCCCTGGGTCGGGATCCAGGCCTCGATGTCGAACTTGCGCACGGCCGAGGAGCCGAGGTCGCCGGAGGCGACGTCGATCACCCGGTACGGCAGCTCCAGCGCGTTGAGGAAGTCCTTCTCCCACTGGAGCAGGCGGCGGTGCTCGTTCTCCGCGTCCTCGGGCGTGGTGAAGACGAACATCTCCACCTTCTCGAACTGGTGGACCCGGATGATGCCGCGGGTGTCCTTGCCGTAGGTGCCGGCCTCGCGGCGGAAGCAGGACGAGTAGCCGGCGTAGCGCAGCGGCAGCTTGTCGGCCTCGATGATCTCGTCCATGTGGTACGCCGCCAGCGGGACCTCGCTGGTGCCGACCAGGTACTTGTCCTCCTCGGGGAGGTGGTACACGTTCTCGGCGGCCTGGCCGAGGAAGCCGGTGCCGTCCATGGCGGCCGGGCGGACCAGGGCCGGGGTGATCATCGGGATGAAGCCGGCCGCGGTGGCCTGGGCGATCGCCATGTTGACCAGGGCGAGCTCCAGCAGCGCACCGGGACCGGTCAGGTAGTAGGAGCGGGCACCGGCGACCTTGGCGCCGCGCTCGGTGTCGATCGCGCCCAGCAGCTGGCCCAGCTCGACGTGGTCGCGGGGCTCGAAGCCCTCGGCGGCGAAGTCGCGCGGGGTGCCGATCTCCTCCAGGGTGACGAAGTCCTCCTCGCCGCCGACCGGGGCGGCCGGGTCGATGAGGTTCGCCAGGGAGCGGAGCAGGCGGTCCGCCTCCTCCTTGGCCGCGCTCTGCTCGGCGTCCGCGGCCTTGACCTCGGTGGCCAGTTCCTTGGTGCGCTGCAGCAGGGCGGTCTTCTCGTCGCCCTTGGCCTGGGCGACCTGCTTGCCGAGCACCCGCTGCTCGTTGCGCAGTTCGTCGAAGCGGCTGCCCGAGGACCGGCGCCGTTCGTCGGCGGAGAGGAGGGCGTCGACGATGTCGACGTCCTCGCCACGGACGCGCTGCGAGGCGCGCACTCGGTCAGGGTCCTCACGAAGCAGGCGAAGGTCAATCACAGGCCCAAGCGTACCGGGCGGCCGTTCCTCCACCGGTACCGGTTTTCCCCTGGGGATAACCCACCGGTTCCTGTGGATAACTCCGGTGGAGAACCGTCCGCCCCCAGGCCGGGGGCGGGTTATCCACAGGCCCGGCCCCGGGCCTGTGGATGGGGGGCGGGGATCGGGATCCGCTGATCGAAACCAGGGAATTGAGGTTTCAAACCTCAATGAACCTTCTCGGGTGAGGGAATTGAAGCACTCGCACGGGTGATTTGCAGGCAAGCGGGTGACTCTGGTCCGATAAGTCATCTCTGCGACGCAAACCGATGGTCCGACCAGTTCTGGGCAATGGCTATACCGGTTTGTCGACTCATCCCCAGGCCTGTGGATAACTTCCGGCTGTGGACAGCGGGGACGCCTGTGGACAGTGGCCCCCGGAGCGCGGCGTTCCTGTGGATGACGGTACGGTCACCCGCCGCGTTCGGTCGGGCCGGTCGATAACGGTCGGAAAAGGTCGGAAAGACACGAGATGACGCTCGGCTGTCCGGAGCCGGCCCACCTCGGGGAATCAGATGTCCCCGCGCCCGTCGAGTGCCCGGGAGAGCCAGTCCGCCGCCGCGGTGAAATCCTCGTCCGACGTGCCCGGCCGCCGGTGCTTGGACACCTGCCGGTCCGCGCGCGGATAGGAGCCGAGGAACCGGACCTGCGGGCTGATCCGCTTGAGCCCCATCATCGCCTCGGCCACCCGCCGCTCCGACAGGTGCCCCTCGCAGTCGATCAGGAAGCAGTAGCTGCCCAGCCCCTCGCCGGTCGGCCGGGACTCGATCCGCATCAGGTTCACCCCGCGCACCGCGAACTCCTGCAGCAGCTCCAGCAGCGCACCCGGGTGGTCGTCCGGCAGCCAGACCACCATCGAGGTCTTGTCCGCCCCGGTCGGCGAGGAGACCCGCCCCGGACGGCCGACCAGCACGAACCGGGTGGTCGCGCTCTGGGCGTCCGCGATCTCCTTGACCAGCGGGTCCAGCCCGTAGATCGGCGCCGCGAACTCGCCCGCGAACGCCCCGTCGTACCGGCCCTCGGCGACCAGCCGGGCGCCGTCCGCGTTGGAGGCGGCCGACTCCCAGACCGCGTCCGGCAGGTTGGCCGCCAGCCACTTGCGCACCTGCGGCTGGGCCACCGGGTGGCTGGTCACCGTCTTGACCCCGGACAGCTCGGTGCCCGGCCGCACCAGCAGCGCGAAGGTGATCGGCAGCAGCACCTCGCGGTAGATCATCAGCGGTGCGCCGGCGGCCAGTTCGTCGTTGGTCGCGGTGACCGCGCCCTCCACCGAGTTCTCGATCGGCACGAACGCCCCGGCGGCCTCCCCGGCGCGCACCGCCTCCAGCGCCAGCGCCACCGAGGACAGCGGCACCAGCTCCCGGGTCGCCGCCTCGGGCAGGGTGTGCAGCGCCGCCTCGGTGAAGGTGCCGGCCGGGCCGAGGTAGGTGTAGCGGGTGGCCGACATGACGCCTCCGTTGCCAGGGGGGTGGTGCCCGAGCCGGGTGCTGCCCGAGCGGGGTGGTGCCGAAGCAGTCACCATAACGAGTCCGCGGCCCCGGCATGACCGCGTTCCGGTGGCCGGGACCGCTCCTCGCGCGCGGGCGCTACCCGTCCAGGAGTTGCTGCCCCAGGTAGCCCCCGGCCGGCACCCCCGGGGGGACGGCGTACAGCCCGCTCGCCTCGTGCCGGAGGAAGCGGGACAGCCCGTCGCCCCGGGAGAGCTTGCGCTGCACCGGGGTGAAGCCCCTGCGCGGGTCGGCCTGGAAGGCGAGGAAGAGCAGGCCGGCGTCCGGCGAGCCGTCCGGCAGCGCCCCGTCGTGGTACGAGAAGCCGCGCCGCAGCATCGCCGCCCCGCCGTTGCCCGCCGGGGCGGCGACCCGGACGTGGGCGTCGGCGGGGACGGCGAGAGCGCCGTCCGGGCCCTGGGCGGCGAGGTCCACCGGGGTGCCCTCGCCCGAGCCGGCCGGCGCGCTCAGCGGCGAACCGTCCGACTTGCGCCGGCCGATCACCCGCTCCTGGCGGTCCACCGGCAGCTCCTCCCAGTGGTCCAGCAGCATCCGGATCCGCCGGAACACCAGGTACGAGCCCCCGGCCAGCCAGGCCGGCTGGTCCCCGCCCGGGGCGCAGAACACCTTGGCGGCGAAGCCGTCCTCGCCGGGCCTGGGGTTGTTGGTGCCGTCGATCTGGCCCATCAGGTTGCGCCCGGTCACCGGGCGGGCGGCGGCGCCGGGGGTGCGGGCGAAGC
Organism: Kitasatospora sp. NPDC001309; assembly: GCF_042896295.1. Taxonomy (NCBI): domain Bacteria; kingdom Bacillati; phylum Actinomycetota; class Actinomycetes; order Kitasatosporales; family Streptomycetaceae; genus Kitasatospora; species Kitasatospora sp. NPDC001309. The sequence goes on from NZ_JBIAXC010000043.1 coordinate 63,203, forward strand.
CGGCCGACTGCCAGCGCGGGGCCGCCGTGCCGGCCGCCAGCTTCTGCAGGGTCCGCAGGGCGTGCAGCGTCACCAGCGCGTCGTCGGCGCCGATCTGGACGAACAGGTCGCCGTCGCCGCGCGCCGGGTCCAGCGCGTCGCCGGTGAAGGCGGGCAGCGGTTCGAGGGCGGCCGGGCGGCGGTCGGCCAGCCCGGCCTTGTCGAACAGCGCGGCGCCGAAGCCGAGCGTGACGGTGAGCGAGTAGGGCCCGGCGTCCAGGGCGACCTGGTTGTCGAACTCCGCGGCCGGCTCCCCGGCGGTCAGCCGCTCGACCGCCCCGGTCCAGCGCCGCAGCAGGGCGCGCAGCCCGTCCCGGCCGGCCCCGTCGACCAGGTCGAAGGCGGCCAACTGGACGCGGGCCTGGGCGGGTTCGAGGATGCCGGCCTGGTGCTCGGCGCGGAACGGCACCCGGCCTGCGCCGAGCGCGCCGGCCCCGCCGCCGGACGCCCCCGCCCCGGCGCCCGGCCGGTCGTCGTAGGCGACCGCCCCGGCCGCGCCCGCCCCGGCGCCGACCAGCAGTCCGGCGCCGGCCGTGCCGAGCAGGGCGCGGCGGGTGAAGCCCGCCGGGCTCGTCGTCTCGTCGTGCTCCACCGCGCTCATCCGATCTTGAACTGCTGGGTGGGGGTGGTCTGGTCGATGTCCGAGGAGCGGATCTGCACCGAGACCACCCAGGTGCCGGCCAGCGGGAGCTGGGTGGTGCCGCTCCAGCGCCCGGTGCCCTCCGCGGTGAGCGCGACCGGCAGCGGGCCGAGGTCGCGGTCCGGCAGGGTGAAGGCCAGCTGCACCTCGGGGACGTCCACCGGCTTGCCGTCCGCGCCGTCCAGCGCGAGCTTGACCTCGTTCGGGCCGGTCCGGGCCGGGTTGAGGGTGACGGTCGCGGTGCCCTTGGCGTTCGGCGTCCGGCCCTTGGTGTCGTACGGCAGCTTGAGCTCCACCGTGCGGCCGGGCTCGGTCTGCGGGGCGGGCGCCGATCCGGCCGCCGCCGGGGCGGCGTTGCCGGCCGCCTTGACCTCGCCCGCGACCCGCCCGGGCGGGGAGTTGGTGAGCATCGTGGTGACCACCAGCACCGCCACCGCGACCAGCGCCTCCACCAGCACCGAGCGGCGCAGCCCGGCCCGGGTCGGGGTCAGCCCGCGCTCGCGGCCGGCGGTGCGCGCGGCCGCCCGCTGCCGTTCCAACTGGGCCCGCCGGACCGGGTCCTCGCCGTGCGCGACGGCGCCGACCGGCTCGGGCACCTCGGCCCGTTCGACCTCCGCCGCCTCGGCCGGGGCCGAGCGCAGCCGGGCCAGCCAGCTGCGGGAGATCCAGGCGACGCCCAGCATCACGACCACGCAGCCGGTCTTCACCAGCAGCAGCTTCCCGTACTCGGTGCCGGTCAGGGCGCTCCAACTGCCCAGGCCCCGCCAGGACTGGTAGACCCCGGTGACGGCCAGCACGGCCACCGAGCCGAAGGCGATCCGGGAGAAGCGGTCCACCACCTCGGCGCCGACGCCCTCGCGCAGCGCGACCAGCAGCGAGGCCAGCCCGCCCAGCCAGAGCGCCATCGCGATCAGGTGCAGGATGCCGAACGGCAGGGCCAGCCAGACCTGGATGCCCACCGAGGCGTGGTCGGCGCCGACCCAGGTCGCGGAGAGCGCCACCGCGAGCACCAGTCCGGCCACGCCCAGGCCGATCCGGGCCTCGCGCTGCGGCCGTGCGGCGGCCCGCTGCTCCAGCTCGTGCAGCTCGGCGGCCTCGGTGTCGTCGTCGTGCGGTTCCGCGTCCGCGTCCGCGTCCGTGTCTGAGCCCGAGCCCGAGCCCGGGCCCGCGGTCGCGACCGGCTTGGGCGGCTGCCCCAACTGCCCGACCAGCAGCGACAGGAAGATCCCGGCCGCGGCGAGCAGCAGCAGCCGGGCCGCCAGTGCGGTGCCGATCCGCTCGTCCAGGGTGGCGCGCACCAGCGACAGGTCGAGGGCCTGGCCGACGCCGGAGCCGCGCTCGTACGGGCCGCGCAGCATCAGCACCGCGACGGTCGAGGCCAGCAGCGCCGTCCAGCCGGTCATCAGCAGCCGCTGCACCGGGCGCCGGGCGGCGCCGGCCGGCCAGCAGACCAGGACGAAGGCGGCGACCCCGGCGAGCAGCGCGAAGGCGGCGTACGCGACGGTGCGGCCCGTGCCGTACAGGGCGGCGACCAGGCCGTCGGCCTTGGCGCCCTGCAGCGCGGTGGTGGACACCGAGGTGTCCGAGGGTGCGCCGATGGAGAAGGTGAACGCCCCGCCGACCGGGTGGGAGTCCTCCGAGACGGCCCGCCAGGCGACGGTGTACGTGCCGTTGGCGAGGCCGCTGCTGAGGCCGACCCGGGCGGTGTTGCCCTTGCCGTCGGCGTGCGCCGGGTTGCCGGTGTCCACGGCCTTGCCGGCCGGGTCGAGCACCCGGACGGAGTCGCTCGACAGCGACACCGCCTCGCTGAAGGTCAGGGTCACCGCCGGCGGGGCGGTGGCGACCACCGAGTTCTGCGACGGGTCGGTGGAGTCCAGGGTGGCGTGCGCGGACGCCGGGGCGGCGCCGGCGAGCATCAGCGCGAGCAGCGTGCCGAGCGTTCCCAGCGCCGCGGCGATGCGCAGCGGGACGCTCCGGCGGCGCGCGGCCGGCGGCCGTGACGCGCTGCGGGGGTGGGCGGCCTTCTCCATGCTGGCGGGTCCCCTAACTCTGGCCGGGGCGGTAGGTGAGCTCCTTGACCGGCACCTTGACGGAGATGGTGCCGGACTTGGCGAAGGTCAGGTCGAGCTCCAGCTCGTCACCCAGGGCGGGGGCCTTCTGCCAGTCCATGATCATCAGGTGGGTGCCGCCGCGGGCGAGCTGCAGCGCGCCGTGCGCGGGCACGTCCAGGCTGTTGACCTGCTCCATGGTCGAGGCGGTCGAGCGGTGCATGGTGACCGACCCGGCGGCGGGGCTGGTGACCTTGAGCAGCTGGTCCGGCCCGCCGTCGTTGCGGACGGTCAGGTAGCCGGCGCCCATCCCGCCCGCCGGGGGCAGCGGGATGTAGGAGTCGGCCACGCTCAGCTTCGCCGGACCGGCGTCCGACGGGCCGCCGCCCGGGCCGCCCGTCCCGCAGGCGGCGAGTATCGCGCCGCCGCCGAGGACCGTCGCCAGCACCGCCCCGGCCAGGGCCGAGCGGCGGAACCGTCGGTTCGCCGCCATCACGCCGCGACCCCCTTGGCGAGCAGCGGCAGGTCGTGCTCGTAGGTCTTCTCCTCGGTGCCGCTCATGTAGAGCACGTGCGCCTTGTCGTCCGAGGGGAGGAAGGCCAGCACCTGCGCGCCGTGGGTGGAGGTGACGGTGCCGTCCGCGTTGACCACCGGGTCCTCGATCATGATGCCGAGCGACTTGGCCGCGGTCTTCACCTTCGCCAGGTCGCCGGTGAGGCCTATGAAGTCGGTGCCCATCGAGTCCAGCCAGGTGCGCAGCACCTTGGGGGTGTCGCGCTGGGGGTCGGTGGAGACGAAGACGACGTTGACCTTCTTCCGGTCCTCCGCCGGGAGGGCCTTCATCGCGACCCCGATGTCGCCCATGGTGGTCGGGCAGACGTCCGGGCAGCTGGTGTAGCCGAAGAACAGCAGGGTGGCCCTGCCGTTGGTCTGCTGCCGCAGGTCGTAGGGCTGGCCGGAGGTGTCGGTCAGCTGGAGGTCCGGCTTCTCGAAGTTCCTGGCCAGCTTGGTGCCCTGGTACGGGGTGTCCTCCTTCTGCTGGGTCACCTTGGCGGCGGTCGAACCGCCGCCGCCGGAGGAGCCGCAGGCGGACAGGGTCAGCGCGGCGGCCAGGGCGAGGGCGGCGGCGCCGGCCAGTCGGGTGGAGCGGGCGGTGCGGGGCATGGTGGTTCCGATCGGACGCGGTGGACCGCCGGCGGGGCCGTACCGGGAGGGGTACGGCCCCGCCGGCGAGGGGTCAGGAGGCGGAGCCGCTGTTCCTGCGGCGCAGGCCGAGCACGCCGACGGCGGTGCCGATCACGCCGACGACGATGCCGACCACGCCGAGGGTACGGGCGGTGCCGTCGCTGGACTTGGCGTCGCCGGCGGAGGCGGCGTGGTCGGAGCTGTCGCCGTGGGCGCCGGCGGCCGGGGAGGCGGTGGCGGAGGCGCCGTGGTGGTCGTCACCGGCGGCCTTGGTGAGCTTGAGGGCCGGGGCCGGGTGGGCCGGCTCGGGCTGGCCGGCCGCGGCCTCGTCGATCCAGCGGACCACGTCGCCGTTGTCGTAGGTCTGCAGGGCCTTGAAGACCATGCTGTCGGCGTCGGTCGGCAGCGGGCCGAGCGAGACCCGGAACTCCTGGAACTGGCCGGGGGCGATCTTGGTGCCCGGGTCGGCGGTCCAGGTGATCTTGGAGACGGCCTCGTTGACGTCGCTGCCGTGCACCTTGATCGGCTTGTCGAGCTTGGCCTTCTCGACGGCGGCCGTCCAGCCCGGCAGCGGCAGGGTCCGGACCGAGGCCAGCGGGTGGTCCAGCGGCAGGTTGACCTCCAGCTTCACCGTGCTCGCCGTGTCGCTCTCGTTCGGCACCCGGAAGTCGACGGCCGTGTAGCCGCCCTGCGCGGCCGAACCCGGGTTCACGGTGACGTGCGCGAAGGCGGGGCCGGCCAGCGCCACCACCGAGGCGGCGGCGGTCAGGGCGACGGCGGCGAGACGGCGGGTGGGAAGGGAACGCATGATGGGGGGTCTCCGATCGGAGCTCGGCACGTGACCGCCGCTCTCGGCGGCGGGCTGCACGCGCGGACGTGGGGGGCAGGACCAGGGGCCGCCGTCGCCGTGGACGGACGGAACGGCCCGGACACCGCGCACCGCACCCGGTCGGCCGACACCCCTCCTCGGGGTGCGCGCCAACGCCGGATCAGTACGCGAAGGCCCCGCACGGCGGCCCGCGCCGCACCACGCTGTGCCGCAGCACCGCGCCCGCGGGCAGCCGGCTCCCGCCGCCCCCCGCACCGAACCGGCGGACCGGACCGGCCACGCCGAACAGACCGCCCAGCAACGCGGCCACCAGCACCAGCGCCGAGCGCAGCGGCTCCGCCCAGTGCTCCCGGGCCGCCGACGCCGCCACCCGCAGCAGCCGCCACAGCGCCGCCTCGCCGCGCCGCAGCCACCAGCCCGCCACCAGCGCGGCGGCCAGGTGCCCGGCCAGCATCGACGGCGTCATCCCCAGCACTCCGCCCTGCTGCCACCAGGGCACGGCGGCGTACGCGTGCGGGTCCAGACCCGCCGAGGAGACCAGCTGCTCCGGCGAGGTGCCGGCGGGCAGGCCCACCAGGGTGCCCGGCCGGGCCTCGTTGCAGATCAGCCGGCCGGCCGCCTGCGGCACGCTCATCGGCACGCCGTCGTGCATCCCGTGGCCGCCCAGGCCGTGGAAGAGGCAGTGCAGCCCCAGCTGACCCGCGCCCAGCGCACCGGAGATGGCCACCAGCGAACGCTCCCGCCCGCCGCACGCCACCGCGAGCACCAGCACCGCGGCGAAGCCCGTCGCCAGCGCGACCGGCGGCACGTTCCCGCCACCCGCCAGCGCGTGCCCGGCGGCCGCTATCAGCGTGCACACCAGCGCGAACGGGACCGCCCGGGCAAGCCGCAGGTCCCAGGCGGCCCCCACCGGCCGAGCCGGCTGCGCTCGCTCGAAGACGGGGGTGCCCTGGAACGGGGCGGCGGGGAGGGCAGTCATGGCCGGGCCATCATCTCATCGCGTACACCGCCGACACGGGCAGGGTGGGAAATCCCTACGAATGCCCCGTTCGGCCGCGGCGTGCACCCCACCGCATGCGCCCTTCGGCACAGACCCCGTCCCCAGTCCATCCGCCGAACGGGCGGTAGCCGCCCCCGGGCACGGTTCACCGCCGAATCGCCCGGAGATACCTAGTTGTATGTGGAGCCGCAGCCAGGAGGGACCTCCCGTGGACATCTGGTGGACTCTGCACCTCAAGCGCGACCCGGCCAGCGTTCCGCTGGCCCGGCGCATCCTGCTCGGTGCCATGGCGACCGCGGGCGTCGACCCCCAGATCGCCGACGACCTCGGCGTCGCCCTCACCGAGGCCTGCGCCAACGCCGTCGAACACGGCGCCACCGGCCGGCCCGACGACGGCTTCCAGGTCACCGCCGCCATCAACGGCGACCGGCTGCGGATCGAGGTCACCGACTCCGGCCCCGGCCTGCCCGCGCCCAGCGCCCCGCCCGCCCGCCGCCCGGCCGCCCCCGCCCCGGCCGGCCACGCGCCCCGCCGCCCCCGCCGCGGCCGCGCCACCGTCCCGGCCCGCGTCCTCACCGCCCACCGCCCCCGCCGCGACGGCCACCCCTACGACACCCACGTCCTCCCCCACCGTCCCGCGGCCCCCACCCTCCGCCCGGTCGACCTCGACACCCTCCCCGACCTCACCGCCGAATCCGGCCGCGGCCTTTTCCTCATCCACGCCCTCACCGACCACGTCCAACTCCGCAACCACCCGCTCCGCGGGGCCATCGTGAGCTTCGACAAGATCCTCAAGTGGCAGGACGGCGCGCTGCTGCGCGCTGCGTCCTGAGCGTGTCCGGGCGGGTGCCCGTCAGTCGGTGGTGGGGCGGCGGCGGGTGAGGAGGCGGAGGGTGGTGCCGAGGAGGAGGGCGGTGGTGCCGGCGATGGCGAGGGGGCGGGTGGCGGTGCCGGCGCCGGTGTCGGCGAGGTGGGTGGGGGTGGTGCCGGTGGCGGGCTGGGCGTGGTCGGCGGGGGTGAGGGTGCCGGTGTAGGCGGCGGTGAGCTGGGGGCAGGTGTACTTCTTCGCCGGGGCGGAGCCGCTCGGGAGGACCTCGGACCTGGCGGTGAAGGTGAGGCGGTGGTCGCCGCGCGGGGTGCCGGCGGCGAGCCGGACCTGGAGGGTGAGCCGCTGGCCCTGGGGCACCTGGTAGGCGCCGGTGTCGGCCGGGGTGCCGGTGACGGTGAGGGGCTTCCAGGCTCCGGCGCCCGCGCGCAGTTCCAGCGGGAGGCCGCCGCTGCCGTCGGCGAGGGCCACGGTGGTGGCGAGCTGCTTCACCGTGGCGGTGCTGGTGTTGGTGAAGGTGACGGCGAGTTCGCCCGGGGTGCCGGTGCCGCCGGTGGCCGGTATCGGGTCGGCGGTGGTGCCTTCCGGGCAGTCGGCGGGGGCGGTCGGCGCCGGGGTCGGCACCGGGGTCGGCGTCGCGGTCTCGGAAGGCGTCCCGGTGGGTGCCCCGGTGGGCGTCGCGGGGGCGGTGGTCGGGGTGTCGGAGGCGAACGCGGGGACCGTGGCGAGGGCGGCCGGACCGGCGGTGAGCACGAGCAGGGTGCAGGCGGCGGGAAGGCGGGCGGGACGCATCGGCGGGCTCCAGCGGTGGGGTCGGGTGTCGCTCTCCCGGAAGACCACCGAGGGGCCCGAACGGTTGTCCGCGCCCCTCGGTTCATTTCACGCGGGATCAGCTGTGCGCGCCCGCCTTGCGACGGCGCAGGACGAACAGGGTAGCGGCGCCCGCGGCCAGGACGGCGGCGCCGCCGAGGGCGATCGGCAGGGTGTTGGAGGAGCTGCCGGTCTCGGCCAGGTGCGGGCCGGCCGACGGGGAGGCGGAGGCCGTGGCGACTGCGGCGGGCACGGTGGCCGCGGTGGTGGCGCCACCGGCCTCGGCGACGTGGAACTCGCCCAGGTAGTCGTCGAGGAACTGGGTGCAGGCCTGGGGCTTGTTGTTGGCCGGGGTGGGGACCTTGTCGTTGTCGAAGGCGTCCGAGCCGGCCTCGTAGTTGGCGCCGTAGCGGCCGACCGGGGCCTTGGCGGTGGCGGCGATCCGGACCTTGTAGGTGAGCTTCTCGCCCTTGGCCAGCTTGAACTCGGGCGTGATGAGGCTCCGGTCGTTGAGCTGCGCGGGCTTCCAGCCGTCGCCGGTGTTCAGCTGGACGTCGAAGAACGCGGTGCTCCACTGGACCGGGACGTTGCCGTCGAACTCGTCCGTGACGTACAGGGAGTTGTGGACCACGGGCAGGTCGACGCCGCTCTTGTTCTCCCAGGTCACGGTGACCTCGGCGGCCGGTCCGCCCTTGACCAGGGTGGTCCCGTACAGGCCGGTGCCGGTGGCCTTGAGCAGGGCGCTCTGGTAGACGCCGCCGTGGCACCGGTTGTCGACGGTCGGCTTCGGTACCGGCTTGACGGTGGGGGTGACCGGGGCGCTCGGCGTGCCGGTCGCGGGGGTGCTCGGCGCCGGGGTGCCGGGGGCCGGGGTGCTCGGGGCGGTGGTCGCGGTCGTGGTGCCGGTCGGGGCCGGGGTCGGGGAGGTGATCCCGACGGCGCTCGCGGTGGCGGCGCCGGCCGTGGCGCAGAGGGCGAGTGCCGTCAGCGCGGAGGCGGCGAGAAGGCGGGAAGAGCGCACGCGACTAGCTCCATCTTTGGGCGAAATACAGGTGGTTTTGGGCGATTTGAGGCTTCGGCGCGGGCCGTCGGCACTGGTTCGCCCGCGTACCCTACCGGGGTGGGGTGCCGGTGCTCCCGGGCGGGGGCGGGAGGCAGGGTGCTCCGGTTGCCGGGGCGTGGGGGCCGCCGGACGATGGGGGCATGATGCACCAGATGCGAGCCGAGTTCGGCCCCGAGGGGGAGGCCGGAGGGGTGCGGCTGTGGCACGTGGTCCGGGGGTCGCAGAGCGTGGCGATGTGCGGCCGGGAACTCGATCCCGGGGCGCCGGTGCGGGAGGCGGTGGACTGGGGGCGGACCCCGGAGCTGTGCTGCCACACCTGCGGGGCGTACTTCCTGCGCGAGACGCCGTACCTGTCGGCCGAGCACCAGTGAGCGGCCGGGCGCTACGGTGCTCGGTATGGAGGAATCGCTGGTCCGGCCCCGGTCGCTGACCGTCGAGGCCGCGGGGCTGCGCTCCGGCACGCCCGGGTTGTCCGAGTACGTCGACCGGTTCTGCGCGCGGGTCGAGCGGGTGGACCCGCTGCTCCACGCGTTCGTGGCGGAGCCTGGTCGGCACGACCGACTGCGGGCGCGGGCAAGGGAGTTGGCCGCGCGCTACCCGGAACCGGCCGGGCGGCCGCCGCTGTACGGGGTGGCGGTGGGGATCAAGGACATCGTGCACGTGGACGGCCTGCCCACGCACGCGGGGTCCGCGCTGCCGCCGGGTGTGCTGGCCGGGCCGCAGGCCGTGGTGGTGGACCGGTTGCTGGCGGCGGGGGCGATGGTCGCGGGCAAGACGGTGACCGCCGAGTTCGCCGCGACCGCCCCGGGCCCGACCCGCAATCCGCACCGGCCGGGGCACACCCCGGGCGGTTCGAGCAGCGGGTCGGCGGCGGCGGTGGCGGCCGGGCTGGTGGCGTTGGCGATCGGCACCCAGACGGTGGGTTCGGTGATCCGGCCGGCCGCGTACTGCGGGGTGGTGGGGTTCCGGCCGACGTACGGGCGGATCCCGTTCGCGGGCGTGGTCCCGAACGCGCCGAGCTTCGACACCCTGGGCGTGTTCACCGCCGATCCGGCGGGCGCGGCACTGGTGGCCCCGCTGCTGTGCGAGGACTGGCGGCCCGGGGAGGGGGAGGCGGCGGCCCCGGTGTGCGGGGTGCCGGACGGGCCGTACCTGGAGCGGGCGGAGCCGGCCGCGCGGCGGGCCTTCGAGGAGCAGGTGGCACGGCTGGTCCGGGCCGGGGTGACGGTGCGCAGGGTGCCGCTGTTCCCCGACTTCGCCGAGGTGGTGCGGCAGTTGCAGGTCGTCAACCGGTTCGAGCTGGCCCGCAGCCACGCCGACTGGTTCGCCCGCTTCGGCGGGCTGTACCGGCCGGAGACGGTGGCGAGCATCCGGGTCGGGCAGGGGGTCGCGGCGGTGGACCGGGCGGCCGCGCTGCGGTTCCGGGAGGGGCTGCGGGAGCGGGTGGCCGGGGCGGCGGCCGCCGCCGGGGTGGACCTGTGGCTGGCGCCCTCGGCGACCGGCGGGGCGCCGGAGGGCCTGCACGACACCGGGAACGGGGTGATGTCGCTGCCGTGGAGCTTCCTCGGTCTGCCCGCGGTGAGCCTGCCGGCCGGCCGGACGGCGGACGGGCTGCCGCTCGGTCTCCAACTGGTCGGCGCGGCGGGGGCGGACGAGCGGCTGCTCGCCGGGGCCGCCGTGCTGGAGCGGGCGTTGGGGCAGCGGGCGTTGGGGTAGCGGCGGGTACGGGGTAGCGGGGGGTACGGGGTGGCGGCTCAGGCGAGCGCGGGGTCGGCCGGGTCGGTGGCGGCGGTGCGGAGCAGGCCCGGCAGGAGGCGGCCGGCCCGCTGGTAGGGGGCGTCGTCCTGGTGCAGGACGGCCTGGGCGTTGGCCGCCTCCAGGACCGCGATCAGCGCGAAGGCGAGGTCGTCGAGGTCGGCGTCGGGGCGCAGGGCGCCGGTGCCGCGGGCCCCGGCGAGGGCTTCGACGACGGTGCCGTGCCATTCCCGGGCGCAGCCGGCCAGGGCGTCCCGGACGGCGCCGGGGCGGGCGTCGAACTCGGCGGTGACCTGGTAGAAGAAGCAGCCGCCGGGGAAGACCCGGGTGCGGGAGTAGGCGAGCCAGCTCTCGCAGAGCGCGCGGGCCCGGGCGAGGCCGGGCGGGATCTCGGCGACCGGGGTGAGGACGGCGTCGGCGAAGATCCGGCGGGCGGCGCGGACGGTGGCGAGCTGGAGCTCCTCCTTGGAGCCGAAGCCGGCGAAGACGCCGCTCTTGCTGAGTCCGAGGTCGGTGGCGAGGCGGCCGATGGACAGCGCGTCCAGGCCTTCGACGGAGGCGATCCCGACGGCGCGGCGCAGGACGGCCCGGCGGGTCTCCTCCCCGCGCAGGACCCGTCCGTCCGTGGTCGGTGCGGCCATGGTGCGCCCTCGTTCCTCGTCGCGGTGGGGTGTCGCCCAGGGTAGTGGGTCGGTTCGTGGGGGCGGCGGTCCGGCGGTGGTCTGAAAACTGCACGAACGGTCGTGCTAATATCTCGCCCCGAGCAAGGAGCAAGGCCCAGGGAGCGCAGCACGCAGAGAGCAGGGGAGACCCGATGGACCCGGCCCAGGCACTGATCCGCACCGCCCTCAACCCCACCGCCCGGATCGCCCCCGGCCTGGCCGGCCGGGCGGCCTTCGAACTCTTCCGGCGCCCGCTGCGGCGCAGCCCGGTCCGGCCCGCCGAGCGGGAGGTCCACCACGGGGCGGCCCGCGAACCGCTCGCCGTCGACGGCGGACCCGTGGTCGGCTACCGCTGGGGCAGTGGCGAACGGCCCGTCCTGCTGCTGCACGGCTGGCGCTCCCGGGCGTCCCGCTTCGCGCCCTTCGTCCCCCGGCTGCGCGCCCTCGGCCTGAGCGTCCTGGCCTTCGACGCGCCGGGCCACGGCGACTCCGGCGGACGCGCCACCAGCGTGCTGGAGTACCGCGAACTGGCGCTGCGGCTCCAGGACCGGTACGGGCCGTTCGAGGCCGTGGTGGCGCACTCGCTGGGCGTCTGCGCGGCCTTCGGCGCGCTCGGCGACGGCCTGCGGGCGGGCCGGCTGGCGGCCGTGTCCGGGGTGTCCGAGGTGGGCTTCTTCCCGGCCGCCTTCTGCGCCGGACTGGGCCTGGACGCCACCGTCGAGCGGGCGCTGCGCCGCCGCATCGAACAGGACCTGTTCGCCGGGGACGCCGGGGTCTGGGAGCGGTACGACGCCGCGCGCCGGGCGGCGGAGATCGGGCTGCCGGTCCTGGTGCTGCACGACGAGGGCGACGACGTGGTGCCGCTCGGCCAGGCGCACCGCTTGAAGCGGGCGTACGGGGAGCGGCTCGACCTGGTGGTCACCCGGGGGCTCGGCCACCGCCGGATCGTCGCGGAACCGGCCGTGGTGGACCAGGTGATCGGATTCGTCGCCGCCGGAACGGGGGTCGCGGCCGCATGAGGATCGTCGAACTGCACGCGCGGGCCGTGGCGTCGGCCGTCGAGGTGGTGGCCGCCGTCCGGCCGGAGCAGCTGGGCCGGCCCACCCCGTGCGAGGGGTGGACCCTGGGTGCGCTGCTGGCGCACTGCGTCGGCCAGCACCGGGGCTTCGCCGCGGCCGCCCGGGGCGCCGGTCCGGACCTGTCGCTGTTCGCGGACGCCCCACCGGGTGCCGACCCGGCGGAGGACTTCCGCCGCAGCGGCGCCGACCTCATCGCCGCCTTCCGGGAGGCGGCCGCCGCCGGGCGGGCGCTCTGGCTGCCCGAACTCCGTGCCGACGAGCCGTTCCCGCTCGACCTGGCCGTCGGCTTCCACCTGCTGGACACCCTGGTGCACGGCTGGGACGTCGCCGCGGCGCTCGGCGGCACCGGGCGGCTGGTCGCGGCGGTGGACGGCGACGAGGAGCTGGCGGGCGCGCTGCTGGCGGTGACCGGGGCCGTCCCGGACACCCCGGAGTTCCGGGGGCCCGGCCGGCCGTTCGGACCGGGGCGGGCGCCCGGCGGCGGTGCGGGGCGGTTCGAGCGGGCGCTGGCGCTGCTCGGCCGCGACCCGGCCTGGCGCGCGTAGGCCTTGTCCGGCCCGGGGGTTACGCGTCGGGGCCGCGCCGCTCGTCGGGGAAGCGCGGTCCGCCGATCAGGAAGAACAGTGCGGCGGTCGGAAAGCCGAGCGCGGCGGCGAGCAACACGATGAACTGCCAGAACATCTTCCGCTCCTCGTCAGTCCCGGGCCGCCCGGGCACCCGAAGGTGGTGCCAAACCTGGACGGCCCTGATTGGCCGAATTGTCCAGTCGTTATCCGACGGTATGGCCGAATCGCCCCGGCTGCCACCGGAAACCGGCCCCGGCCCGCGCCACACCGGCGCAGGGGTCTGGGCGCGGGCCGGGGGTGGCGGCCACACTGTCGGGATGCAGCTACAGCTCGCAGGGGAAGCACGGCGGCCCGACCGCGAGAGCGAGGACTTCGCGGCGGCCTCGCCGGAGGCGCTGGTCCTGCTGGACGGCGCCAGTTCGCCGGCCGGTCTGGAGTCCGGGTGCCGGCACGGAACCGCCTGGTACGTCCGCCGGTTGGGGGTGCACCTGCTCGCCCGGCTGACCGACCGGGTGGACCGCTCGATCGCCGAGTGCCTGGCCGACGCCATCGTGGAGACGGCCGCGCTGCACGGCGGCCGCTGCGACCTCGGCCACGCCAACACGCCCGCGGCGATGGTGGTCGCGGCCCGGCGGCACGGCGAGTCGCTGGAGTACCTGGTGCTCGGGGACTCGCTGCTGGTGCTGGAGTTCAAGGACGGCCCGCCCAAGGTGATCGGCGACAACCAGCGCTTCCCCGGCGGGGAGGGGCTGCGCCGCCAGGTCTGGGCGACCGTCCCGGGGTCGGCCGAGCGGGCCGCGCTGCACCTGGAGTACGCGCTGGCGGTGCGCGCCGCCCGGAACCGGGGCACCGGGCCGTGGATCGCCGCCGCCAGTCCGCGGGCCGCCGAGCACGCCGAGACCGGCTTCGTCCGGCTGGACCGGCTGCACGCGCTGGCCGCCCTCACCGACGGCGCCTCGCGCTACACCGAGCGCTTCGGGCTGGGCAGTTGGGGGGACGTGCTGCAGCTGCTCGCCGAGTCCGGTCCGGGTGAGCTGATCGCCCAGGTCCGCGAGGTGGAGCGGGCGGACGCGGGCTGCGAGCGCTGGCCGCGCGGCAAGACCCATGACGACGCCTCCGCCGTCTACGCGTTGCTGTAGCCGGCGGAGGCGCTGCTCAGGCGGTGCTGCCCGAGCGGTGTTGCTCAGGCGGTGTTGCCCGGGTGGTGCGGGGTGGGTGGTGCGGGTCAGCGGTTCTGGCCCCAGCGGAAGCTGGACGAGTCGCCGACCTTCTGCACCCACGGCTGCACGTAGCGGGAGGGGTCGTCGCTGGTGGAGAAGCTGCCGCCGGTGATGTGGCCGACCCAGCCCTGGTCGCTGGTGTACGCGCCGGCTTCGCAGCCCTGGGTCCCGTTGCCGTGGTTGATCAGGTCGTACTGCACGTACCAGTGCGAGCTGTAGTAGAAGTGCACGTTGATCGAGCAGGTGCCCGTCCCGTCGTAGACGGAGTACGAGCTGGTGTCGATGGTCGGCCGGGCCTCGGCCGCGGTGGCACCGGTCAGGGCGATCAGCGGTGTCGAGGCGAGTACGGCGAGTACGGCGAGCCGCCGGACGGTACGGCGCATGGTGGGTTTCCTCCCGTGGTGGTCTCGACCAATTTGGCCAATGGTTCAGACCAATCGACATTATGGGGAGACGCTCGGAGCAGGTGTCAACACCCGTGCGACAAGGGGAGGATGGGACTCCGGAGGCTTCCGGTACGAACATGGCGAAGGGCCCGGACCGTAGCGGTCCGGGCCCTTCGGGTGTGCCGACGTCCGTGGGTGTCCGTGGGCGTCAGTGGGCGTCGGTGGGGATGGTGCCGAGGCGGCCGGCCTGGAAGTCCTCCATGGCCTGCTGGAGCTCGCGGTGGCTGTTCATCACGAACGGGCCGTAGTGGGCGACGGGCTCGCGGATCGGGAGGCCGCCGAGGAGGACCACCTCGAAGTTGTTGTCGCGGGAGTCCTGCTTCTCGTCGGCGCGGATGGTGATCGAGTCGCCGTCGCCGAAGACGACGGCCTGGCCCCGGTGGAAGGGACGGCGCTCGGCGCCGGCCGAACCGTTGCCCGCGAGGCCGTAGGCGAGGGCGTTGAAGTCGGCGCGCCAGGGCAGGGTGACCTGGGCGCCGGGGTTGACCGACGCGTGGATCATGGTGATCGGGGTGAAGGTGGTGCCCGGGCCCTGGTGGCCGTCCAGCTCGCCGGCGATCACCCGGAGCAGCGCGCCGCCGTCCTCGGAGCCGAGCAGCTTGACGCTGCCGCCGCGGATGTCCTGGTACTTCGGGGTGATCATCTTGTCCGAGGCGGGCAGGTTCACCCACAGCTGGAGGCCGTGGAAGAGGCCGCCGGACCGCACCAGGGACTCCGGCGGGGTCTCGATGTGCAGGAGGCCGGAGCCGGCGGTCATCCACTGGGTGTCGCCGTCGGTGATCGTGCCGCCACCGCCGTGCGAGTCCCGGTGGATGAACGTTCCGTCAATGATGTAGGTGACGGTCTCGAAGCCGCGGTGCGGGTGCCAGGGGGTGCCCTTCGGCTCGCCGGCCGCGTAGTCCACCTCGCCCATCTGGTCCATCATGATGAACGGGTCGAGGTACTTCTGGTTGATCTTGGCGAAGGCGCGGCGGACCGGGAAGCCCTCGCCCTCGAAGCCCTCGGGGGCGGTGGCGACGGTGAGCACCGGCCGCGGGGTGGCGACGGTCTGGTCCGGCGTGGTGACGCGCGGGAGGGTCAGCGGGTTGTCGACGGTCACGGCGGGCATGTCGGCCTCCTTCGAGGGGGGTTCTCTGGCCTACGTCCACGAGAATAGTTCAATCCTCAACAACAAGCAAGTTGAAACTTGAACTATGTGGTGACGAAGGAGCGCGGGGCTCCTCTCCCGGGGTGGGCCGTCCGTCAGCCGTACATCCGGCGCATGGTGAAGTCGACCATCTGCTCCACGGCCTTGGCGTCGAACACCATCCGGTGCTCGCCCTCCATGTCCAGCGCGAAGCCGTAGCCGGTCGGCAGCAGGTCCAGCACCTCGGCGCCGGTGACGGTGAAGTGCTTGGAGTCCTTGCCCGCGTAGCGGCGCAGCTCCTTGAGCGAGCTGAACATCGGGATCACCGGCGTCGGGGTGTTGTGCAGTGCCAGGAAGCCGGGGCGCTCGCCGCGCGGGCAGTGCACCTTCGAGGTGATGAAGATGGCCTGGAAGTCCTCGACCGCCATCGAGCCCGTGGTGAAGGCGCGCACCGCGTCCGCCAGGGACGGCGGGGAGGGCTCGGGGTACAGCGACTGCTGGGGTGCCTGCCCCTGGGTGCCGTACGCGTCCGGTCCGGGCATGCCGTTCATGCCCGGCTGCGGACCCGCCTGCTGCTGGTAGGGGTCACCCGGGTATGCGTTCTGGTCATATCCGTACACACGGACAGGCTAGCGGGAGCGCACCCGCCCGCGCTGGCGTCGATCCTGACAAGGAGTGGTCGCCCCGGCTTGTGGGACGTGACCACGTTCATACCGGATTCACCGCCGGGGGCTTGCCCAAGTTACCGCTGGGTAGCATCATGATGCCTACTGGTGGGTACGGGGCGCCCGAAACGCGGCGGTCTCCCGGAAGCGACGAACCGGAGAAAACGGCCATGGGTCACTACAAGTCCAACCTGCGGGACGTGGAGTTCAACCTCTTCGAGGTGTTCGGTCGCGACCAGGTGTACGGCACCGGGCCGTTCGCGGACATGGACGTCGAGACCGCGAAGAACATCCTCAGCGAGATCACCCGCCTCGCCGAGAACGACCTCGCCGCGTCCTTCGTCGACGCCGACCGCAACCCGCCGGTCTTCGACCCGGAGACCAACACCGCCCCGGTCCCGGCCACGTTCAAGAAGAGCTACCAGACCTTCATGGACGCCGAGTGGTGGCGCCTGGGCATCCCGGAGTCCATCGGCGGCCAGGTCACCCCGAACTCGCTGATCTGGGCCTTCGCCGAGCAGATCCTGGGCTCCAACCCCGCCATCTGGATGTACTCCTCCGGCCCGGCCTTCGCCGGCGTCATCGCCGAGGAGGGCACCGAGGAGCAGCTCGAGGTCGCCAAGCGGATGACCGACCGCCTGTGGGGCTCCACCATGGTCCTCACCGAGCCCGACGCGGGCTCCGACGTGGGCGCCGGCCGCACCAAGGCGATCCAGCAGGAGGACGGCTCCTGGCACATCGAGGGCGTCAAGCGCTTCATCACCTCGGGCGAGCACGACATGTCCGAGAACATCATCCACATGGTGCTGGCCCGCCCCGAGGGCGGCAAGCCGGGCACCAAGGGCCTCGGTCTGTTCATCGTCCCCAAGTTCGACTTCGACTGGGAGACCGGCGAGCTGGGCGAGCGCAACGGCGTCTACGCCACCAACGTCGAGCACAAGATGGGCCTCAAGGCCTCGAACACCTGCGAGATGACCTTCGGTGCCAAGCACCCGGCCAAGGGCTGGCTGCTGGGCGAGAAGGTCGACGGCATCCGCCAGATGTTCAAGATCATCGAGTTCGCCCGGATGATGGTCGGCACGAAGGCCATCGCCACCCTCTCCACCGGCTACCTGAACGCCCTGGAGTACGCCAAGGAGCGCGTGCAGGGTGCCGACATCTCCCAGTTCCTGGACAAGACCGCCCCGCGCGTCACCATCACCCACCACCCGGACGTGCGCCGCTCGCTGCTGACCCAGAAGGCCTACGCCGAGGGCATGCGCGCGCTGGTCCTGTACACCGCGTCCGTCCAGGACGACATGATGGCCGCCAAGCTGCGCGGCGAGAAGGACGAGGCCGCCGAGCGCCTCAACGACTTCCTGCTCCCGATCGTCAAGGGCTACGGCTCGGAGAAGTCCTACGAGCAGCTCGCCCAGTCCCTGCAGACCTTCGGTGGCTCCGGCTACCTGCAGGAGTACCCGATCGAGCAGTACATCCGCGACGCCAAGATCGACACCCTGTACGAGGGCACCACCGCCATCCAGGGCCAGGACTTCTTCTTCCGCAAGATCGTCAAGGACGGTGGCCAGGCGCTCACCGCCCTCAACGAGCAGATCCAGAAGTTCCTCGGCTCCGCCGAGGGCGGCGACGCCCTGGCCGCCGAGCGCGAGCTGCTCGCCAAGGCCGCCGGCGACCTGGAGGCCATCGTCGGCAAGCTCATCGCCGACCTGACCTCGGTCGAGCAGGACGTCAAGAACATGTACAAGGTGGGCCTCAACACCACCCGCCTGCTGATGGTCTCCGGCGACGTCGTGGTCGGCTGGCTGCTGCTGCGCCAGGCCGCGGTGGCCCTGGCCAAGCTGGAGGCCGGCGCCTCCGAGAAGGACGTGCCGTTCTACCAGGGCAAGGTCGCGGCCGCCCGCTTCTTCGCCAAGAACGTCCTCCCGACCATCGCCCCCCAGCGGGCGATCGCCGAGGGCATCGACAACGAGATCATGGAGCTGGCGGAGGAGGCCTTCTAAGGCCTGCGCCCTCCTCTTCTGAACCGCCTGACGACACCCTCACACCGAAGGGCCCGGCTGCCACCGGGCCCTTCGGCGTTTCCCGTGCCGCCCCAGGTGCCGCTCCAGGTGCCGCTCCAGGTGCCGTCCTAGGTGCCGTGCAGGGCCTGGAGGGGGTCGGTGCGGGCCGCGCGCAGGGCCGGGTAGAGGCCGGCGAGGAGGCCGACGGCGGTGCCGATCAGGGGGGCGGGCAGGGTGGTGGCGGGCTGGAGGACGGCGGTCCAGTCCCGGGCGGCGGCCACGCCGACCACCGTGACCACGCCCAGGCCGGTGCCGATCAGGCCGCCGAGGGTGCCCAGGGCCGTCGACTCGGTGAGGAACTGGGCCGCGATGTGGCCGGTGCGGGCGCCCAGCGAGCGGCGCAGGCCGATCTCCGCGGTCCGTTCCAGGACGGCGACCAGCGTGGTGTTGGCGATGCCGACGGCGCCCACCAGCAGGCAGATCCCGGCCAGGGCCAGGAACAGGCCGGTCAGGTCGGAGGCCACCGTGTCCTGGAGGCCGTGCGGGTCCGGCGGCGGGACGGCGGTGAACGCGGTCGGGGCGTCCGGCCGCAGGGCGAGCGGGAGTTGGGCCGCCACCACGGGCGCCGCGCCGATCCGGGTGGCGACCAGGCCCTGGGCGCCGCGGTCCGGCTGCGGGGCCGGGTTGCCGAAGTGCTCCAAGGCCGTGCCGGCCGGGACGATCAGGCTCAGCAGGGCACCCGGCCCGCGCCGGACGTCCGCGTAGACGCCGGCGACGGTGTACGGGAGGCGGTCGATGAAGACCGCCGGCTGGGCGTCCAGGCGGCTCACCCCGAGGCGTGCGGCGGCGGCCTCGCTGAGCAGCACCACCGGCTGTGCGGTGTCCTGGACGAACGGGTCCAGGGTGACCCCGGCGGTCAGGGTCGGCTCCATCGCGGCGACCGCGCCCGGGGTGGCGGCCAGGACGGACAGTCCGGCGCCCTCGTCGGGGCCGTCCGGGCGGCGGGAGAGCGTCGGGGTGCCGGGCACCGGCCACCAGACGCCGCCGGCCCGTACGCCGTCGATCGCGGCGATCCGGTGGTCGGCGTCGGCGGGGAAGTCGCTCGGCGGGTTGGTGCCGGGGGCGACGCCGTCGGTGCGCGGCTGGTCGGTGACGGTGACGGTGGTGGCCCTGGTCAGGCTGAACCGCTCGTCGATCCGGCCGGTGGCGGTCGCGGTCAGGCCGAGGACGGCGACGAAGGCGCCGATGCCCAGCACGGTGCCGAGCAGGGTCAGCGCCGAGCGGCCGGGGCGCTGCAGGAGGCCGGAGAGCGCCTCGGAGAGCAGGTCGCGGGGGCTGAGGCGGGAGGACGGTCCGGGGGGCGTGGGGCGGGCCACTCAGACCACCTCGGGCACGGTCAGGCGGCCGTCGCGGAGCAGGGCCCGGCGGTCGGCGCGGGCGGCCACGGCGGGGTCGTGGGTGATCACCAGCAGGGTGAAGCCCTCGGCGTGCAGGGCGTCGAACCGGTTCAGCACCGCCGCGGCGTTGGCCGGGTCCAGGTTGCCGGTCGGCTCGTCGCACAGCAGCAGGCTGGGCCGGTTCACCAGGGCGCGGGCGATCGCCACCCGCTGGCGCTCGCCGCCGGACAGGGTGCCGGGCAGCGCGTCCGTGCGGTGGCCGAGGCCGACCAGGCGCAGCGCCGCCAGCGCGGCGGCGCGGCGGGCGCGGCGCGGGGTGCGGTTGTAGACCTGGGCGAGGAGGACGTTCTCCTCGGCGGTGCGGTGCGGGAGCAGGTGGAAGGACTGGAAGACGAAGCCGATCCGGTGCCCGCGCAGGGCCGAGCGGTCCCGGTCGCGCAGGCCGGCGGTGTCGATGCCGTCCAGCTCGTAGCGGCCGCCGGTGGGGGTGTCGAGCAGGCCGAGCAGGTGCAGCAGGGTGGACTTGCCGGAGCCGGACGGGCCGGTGACGGCCAGGTACTCGCCGCGGTGGACGGTCAGGTCGGTGGGGTGCAGGGCGACGACGGGCGGGCGGCCGGGGTGGGTGCGGCCGACGCCGTGCAGGGCGATGACGGGCGGTGCGGCGGGGGAGTCCGTCGCCGGCGGGGTCACTTGCCGACCACCACCTGGTCGCCGTCGCGCAGCCGGGCGCCCTCGGCCGGGGTGACGGCCACCAGGCCGTCCGCGGTGACGCCGGTGGCGACCGGGACGGTGCTGCGGTTCCCGGCGGGATCCACCCGGGTGACGGAGGTCCGGCCCGCCGCGTCGGTGGAGACCGCGGAGACCGGGACGGCCGTGACGGGGGCGCCGGCCTTGGCCCTCAGGACGGTGAGGCGGACGTTCCTGCCGTTCAGAGCGGCGGGCAGCGGGGCGTCCGGGGTGATCGTGACCGGTACGTAACTCTGGCCGCCCGGCTGGTTGTCGGGCGCTCCGGCGGCCGGGCCCACGGCGCCGGGGGGTACTGCGCCGGGCCGGGCGGGGCCGGAGCCCGCCGGCGCGCCCGAGCCGCCCAGGGTGATCACCTTGCCGGCCGGGGGAGCGGTGGTCGGGGCGCCGACCTGGGCGACGGTGCCGGGGGCGGTGGTGCCGGAGTCCTCGGCGAGCAGCTCGACGGCCATGCCCGGCCGGACGCCGGCCGCCTGGGCCGGGGTCAGCTGGCCGGTGACGGCCAGGCCGCCGCTGGTGAGCGACAGCAGGGCGCCGGAGACCGGCGAGCCGACCGCGCCGTTGACGGCGGTGACGGTGGCCGGGAGGGCGGGCAGGAACAGCACGTGGGCGGCCGGGACCATCGGGCCGTTGACGGCCTCGGCCTTGCCGAGGGCGGCCCGGTCGTCCGCCAACTGCTTCCTGGCGTCGGCGAGTTGCCGGTCGAGGTCGCCGGTGGGGGCCGGGGCTGCTGGGGCTGCTGGGGCTGCTGGGTCGGGGCCGGGGCCGGGGTCGGGGGCGGTGCGGTGGCGCCCGCCTCCTTCTGTGCGGTGAGGCCGTCCACCGTCCGCCGGTCGGCGTCGACCGCCTTCCGCGCGGTGTCCACGGCCTGCTGGGTGGTGGCGCCGGTGGTCGGCACCGGGTAGCCGAGCGCGCGGTAGAACTCCGTCACCGCGGCGGCGGTGCCGGGCCCGTACGAGCCCTGGTCGTCCTCGCCGCTCCCGTGCCCCAACCCGGCCAGTGCGGACTGGAGTTCGGCCACGTCGGGGCCGGTGCTGCCCGGCTTGAGGTCGCGGTACGCGGGCACCGGTCCGGGCAGGGCGAACAGCGGCTGCCCGGACACCTCGGCGAGCAGCCTCCCGGCCACCGCCAGGTCCCCCTGCCGCACGCCCAGCTTCGAGACGAACAGGCCGGTCACCTCGGTCGAGGCCGCGGTCGGGACCACGTCGAACTGCGCGGGCGGGTACACCACCGCGCGGGCGACCGTCGAGGGCGTCAGCACCCGGCTGACCACCGGCGCGGTCAGCAGGCTGTTCGGCGGCGGAGCGGTCCGCGCGGCCCGCTCCGCCGGGGACTTCACCAGCGCCGCCGCCCCCACCCCGCCCACCGCCACCAGCGCGGCGGCCAGCGCCACCCCCAGCAGCGCCCGCCGCCGCCGCGCGGCCCGCGACGGGGCGGGCGGGGGAGGCGGCGGGTCGGCGGTGCCGTCGGCGGTCTTCGTCGTCGTGGTCAACTCATCCCTCTCCCCGAGGACTTCACTGGGACGAGTGTTATCACCCGGCGGTCGGGCGCGGGTGGGGGTTCCCGGCTTTTCGGTGCGCGGCGGGCCCGTGCGGCGCGGCCGCGGCCGGGGCTCCGCTGACGGTGTGCGACCGGGTCGGACCAGGGCGTGAAGAAGGGCCGGTGGGAGGCGGGTTCGGGATCGCGCCGGTGTTCCGAAACCGTTGCCCGGTCCCGAATGCCATGTCCGTGTACGGGCATATGCTCAAGGTGCGAAGCCGATCCCCCATCCGGCTTCGGCCCTCCCTCGACCCTGGAGCAGTATGTCGACCGCCGCCCGCCGGGCCTTCTTCGACCGGACGCACACCGACGATCTGATCGCGTTCCTCGGCACCTCGCCGTCCCCGTACCACGCGGTCGCGAGCGCCGCCGAGCGCCTGGAGAAGGCGGGGTTCCGTCAGGTCGCGGAAGCGGACGCCTGGGACGCGGCGGCCGGCGGGCGCTACCTGATCCGCGGTGGTGCGCTGATCGCCTGGTACCTGCCGGAGGGGGCGGGGCCGGAGACGCCGTTCCGGATCGTCGGCACCCACACCGACTCGCCCAACCTGCGCGTGAAGCCGGTCCCCGACACCGGCTCCGCCGGGTGGCGGCAGGTCGCGGTGGAGATCTACGGCGGGGTGCCGCTGAACACCTGGCTGGACCGTGACCTCGGCCTGTCCGGCAGACTCGCGTTGAAGGACGGCAGCGCGCGGCTCGTCCAGCTGGACGAGCCGCTGCTGCGCGTGCCCCAGCTCGCCATCCACCTGGACCGCCAGGTCAACGACGGCATGAAGCTGGACCGGCAGCGGCACGTCACCCCGATCTGGGGCCTCGGCCCGGTCGACGAGGGCTCGCTGATCGGCTACGTCGCCGAGCGGGCCGGACTGGCCGCCGAGGAGGTGGCCGGCTGGGACCTGATGACCCACGACGTCCAGCCCGCCTCGTACCTGGGCCGTGACCGCGAGCTGCTGGCCGGCCCGCGGCTGGACAACCTGCTCTCGGTGCACGCGGCCACCGCCGCGCTGGCCGCCGTGGCCGTCGCCGCCGCCGGGGGCGAGGTGGAGCTGC
Organism: Kitasatospora sp. NPDC001309; assembly: GCF_042896295.1. Lineage (NCBI taxonomy): Bacteria > Bacillati > Actinomycetota > Actinomycetes > Kitasatosporales > Streptomycetaceae > Kitasatospora > Kitasatospora sp. NPDC001309. The sequence continues at coordinate 85,889 of NZ_JBIAXC010000043.1, forward strand.
CGTACATCCCGGTGCTGGCCGCCTTCGACCACGAGGAGACCGGCAGCGAGTCGGACACCGGCGCGCAGAGCCCGCTGCTCGGCAACGTGCTGGACCGGACGGTGTACGCCCGCGGCGGCTCCCCGGAGGACCGCGCCCGGGCGCTGGCCGGCACCGTCTGCCTGTCCTCGGACATGGGCCACGCCGTCCACCCGAACTACTCCGAGCGGCACGAGCCGGGCCACCACCCGCTGCCGAACAACGGGCCGATCCTCAAGGTCAACGTCAACAACCGCTACGCGACCGACGGGGTCGGCCGGGCGGTGTTCGCGGCCGCCTGCGAGAAGGCCGGCGTGCCGTGGCAGAGCTTCGTGTCCAACAACGCGATGCCCTGCGGGACGACGATCGGTCCGATCACCGCGGCGCGGCTGGGCATCAAGACGGTGGACTGCGGCATCGCGGCGCTGTCCATGCACTCCGCGCGCGAGCTGTGCGGGGCCGAGGACCCGTACCTGCTGGCCAGCGCGATCAAGGCCTTCCTGGAGGGCTGAGCACGTAGCCGCGAAGGGGCCCGCCGGTCCGCCGGCGGGCCCCTTCGCATCTTGCCCGGTTACTCCATGCCCGCCAGGACCAGCGGGAGGCGGCGCACGCCGTCGGCGACCAGCTTCACCGGCACGCCCCAGTCCTGCTGGTGCACGTGGCAGGCCGGGTACTCGATCTCCGGGTCGTCGTCGCAGGAGGCGGCCATCGCCGAGACGTGCAGCACGCCCTCGGTCACCTCGGCGGAGAGCACCAGCTCGCGGGAGAGGGCGGAGTCCGCGCCCGCACCGGAGACCAGCAGCTCGGGCGGGGTCGAGCTGACCAGCAGCCGGGTGGACGGGCCGTAGCGCTCGTCCAGCTTCTGGCCGCTCGGGGCCTCGAACACCACGTCCAGCCGCAGGGCGCCCGGGGCGACCTCGGTGGCCGCGCGCTGGGTGCGGTGCGCCACCGACTCCACCCGCACCGCCTCCTCCGGCAGCCGCAGCCGGGTCAGCCGGTGCCGGGCCGACTCGATGACCACGATGTCGCCGTCGACCAGCACCGCCCCGGAGGGCTCGCGCAGGTCGGTGGCCAGCGTGGTGACCTCGCCGCTCGCCGGGTCGAAGCGGCGCAGCGCGTGGTTGTAGGTGTCGCTGACGGCCACCGAGCCGTCCGGCAGCACGGTGACGCCCAGCGGGTGCTGGAACAGGGCCTGGTCGGCGGCGCCGTCCCGGTGGCCGAAGTCGAACAGCCCGGTCCCGACGGCCGTTTCGACCGTCCCCGTTTCACGTGAAACGAAGCGCAGCGCGGAGGTCTCCGAGTCGGCGACCCAGAGCCGCTCGCCGTCCGCGGAGACCGCGAGGCCGGACGGCTGGGCGAACCAGGCCTCCGCGACCGGGCCGTCCACCAGGCCCTCGTTGGTGGTGCCGGCCGCCACGGCGACCGTGCCGGCCGCCGGGTCGTACGCCCACAGCTGGTGCACGCCCGCCATCGCGATCCACACCTTGCCGTCGAACCAGGCGACGTCCCACGGCGAGGAGAGGTCCACCTCGCGGGCCGGGCCCTCGGTCGGCGTGCCCTGCCACCACTGGCGGCCGGTGCCCGCCAGGGTGGTCACGCTGCCGTCGGCCAGCCGCACCCCGCGCAGCGCGTGGTTCACGGTGTCCGCGACGACCACGTCGTAGTCGTGGCCCTCCGGTAGCAGCGCCAGGCCCTGCGGCTCGCTGAACCGCGGGTCGGCGCCGTCCACCAGGCCGCGCTGCCCGTCACCGATCCGGCGCACCACCGTCTCGCCGTCCTCGGCCAGCTCGACCAGCGAGTGGTGGCCGGAGTCGGCCACCAGGAAGTGGCCGTTCGGCAGCCGCACCGCCTTGCCGGGGAACTTGAGGTCCTCGCTGCTCGGCTCCGGCGGCACGTACGGGCCGTCGCCGCGGCGCAGCGTGCCCTTGGCCCCGTGCTCCGCCTCCAGCTCGGCCACCAGCCGGGCGATCGCGTGCGCGTGGCCCTCACCGGCGTGCTGGGCCACCACGTAGCCCTCGGGGTCGATCACCACGAGCGTCGGCCAGGCGCGGACGGCGTACTGCTTCCAGGTCGCCAGCTCCGGGTCGTCCAGCACCGGGTGGTGCACCTCGTACCGGGCGACGGCGTCCACCACGGCCTGGTGGTCGGCCTCGTGCACGAACTTGGGCGAGTGCACCCCGACGATCACCACGGTGTCGCGGTGCCGCTCCTCCAGCTCGCGGAGCTCGTCCAGGACGTGCAGACAGTTGATGCAGCAGAAGGTCCAGAAGTCCAGGACGGTGATCTTGCCCCGGAAGTCGGCGAGGGTGAGGTCCTTGCCGCCGGTGTTCAGCCAGCCGCCTGCTCCGACCAGTTCGGGGGCGCGTACGCGTGCACGAGATGCCATGGGTGTATCCAACCCCATGAGGGGTGGGGGGCATTCCGGGTGGGGGCCGCTGCGCGGGGCTGTTGGTGGGTGGGGGGCTTTCGGGAGGGTGGGTGGGTCCGGGGGCGGTTCCGGGGGTGGGTGCT
>NZ_JBIAXC010000044.1:0-84879 GCF_042896295.1 Kitasatospora sp. NPDC001309
ACGTTTCAAACTCTAGCCGATCCCCGCTCCGAAAAGCGAATCCGGCCGCAATCCGATAAACAGCGCACGCCGAATAAGCACCGAGCCGAGACGCGAAAAAGCGAAACGACCGGCACGAACCGGAAGTGGTGTTTCAAGGGATTGGCTGCCGCGGGGCCGTCCGCGCAGATGCGTGTCCGGTGCTCCATGACAGGCAGCTCGAAGAACACTAGACCTCTGGAGTGGCCGAGTCAAGCACGGCAAGCGAATTTTCGGTGCCGCCCGCGGTGCCGCCCTCGGCGCCCTCCCTGCCCTCGTCCGCCGGCAGCTGGAAGGCCAGGACGGCGACGTCGTCGTCGTGCTCCGAGGTCACGCCCATCGCCCGGAGGAGCCGGGCGCAGATCACCTCGGGGGCGCCGACCGCGCCGGTGAGGGTGCGGGCCAGCAGGTCGAGGCCCTGGTCGATGTCCTCGTCGCGGCGCTCGACCAGTCCGTCCGTATAGAGGACGCCGGTGGTGCCGGGGAGCAGGCGCAGGGTGTGGGAGACGTGCAGGCCGTCCCCGGTGCCGAGCGGGGGGCCGTTCTGCTCCTCGCTGCGCAGGATGGTGCCGTCGGGGCAGCGCAGCAGCATGGGGAGGTGGCCGGCCGACGCGTAGGAGAGGGTGCGGCGGCTCGGGTCCCAGACGGCGTAGGTGCAGGTGGCGATCTGGTTGGCGTCGATCTCCATGGCGAGGCCGTCGAGCAGGCGCATCACCTCGTGCGGGGGGAGGTCGAGGCGGGCGTAGGCGCGTACGGCGGTGCGGAGCTGGCCCATCACGGCGGCGGCCCGCAGGCCCCGGCCCATGACGTCGCCGATGACGAGTGCCGTGCGACCGCCGTCGATGGCGATGACGTCGTACCAGTCGCCGCCGACCGCGGCCTCGGCGCCGCCCGGCTGGTAGGTGGCGGCGACCCGCAGGTCGGCGGGCTGGTCGAGCTTCTGCGGGAGCAGGCTGCGCTGGAGGGTGACGGCGGCCTCGCGCTGGCGGCGTTCGGCTTCGCGCAGGCGGGCGGCGGCGAGCACCTGGTCGGTGACCTCTGCCGCGAAGATCAGGACGCCGGCGGGCGGGCCCTCGGCGGGGGTGTCGCCGGTGTCGCCCGGGCCGAGCGGGACGCAGGAGACGTTGTAGTAGCGGTTGCCGGTGAGCCCGAGGATGCAGCGCGCCTTGACGCTCCGGGGGCGGCCGCCGCGGATGACCTGGTCCATCAGGGGCAGGACGCCCATGGTGCCGAGTTCGGGGAGGGCCTCCCCCGCGGGCAGGCCGGTGGGGCGTTCGCCGAAGAGTTCGCGGTAGGCCCGGTTGGCGTAGCCGAGCTGGTGGAGCGGGCCGTAGGTGACGGCGACCGGGGCGGGGATGCGGTTGAGCACCTCGCGCAGGTTCTGCGGTTTGAGGGGGTCGAGGAGTTCGGCGGTGGCGGCGGGGCTGGTGGGGTCCCGGGGGCCGGGGACGACGATGCCGTCGGTGGAGGGCGTGCCCTCGTCGGTGCCGGCCCCGTTGGACGGGGCGGCACGCCAGGGGACTCCGGTGAGCCGGGCGCTCCAGCGCATGAGGTTCAAACGACGGCCGCTTCCTCGTTTTCCAGGCATATCATCACTTTTTGTGTGCACAGCATCACATGGGGTAATGACCAGTTCGGGCTGATCCTGTCAGGCGGAGGCCCGGTTCCGGAAGTCGCGCGCCCGGCGTGGCCGTCGGTTCGGCTCCGGACCCCTGGCGGCGGGGTCACTCATCGGGGGGCGTCCGGCCCGGCACCGGACGGCCGCTCCGGCCCGGAATCGAAACCGCCCTCGAAGGCCGAACGCGGGTTCTCCATCGCCCCCAGCGAGACCACCTCGCGGGAGAACACCCCGCCGAGCACCCAGTCCATCAGCACCCGGACCCGTCGCTCCGCGCTCGGCAGCCGCCGCAGGTGCCGGGCCCGGTGCAGCCACCACGCCCGCCGTCCGGTGAGCCGGCCGCCGCGCCGGGTGTGGGCGACGGCCCGGTGCAGCCCCAGCGAGGTGGAACAGGCGGCCGGCCCGGGGCGGTACTCGACGAGGCCCGGCGCGTGCGGTCCACCCGCCAGCGCGACCGCGATGTTGCGGGCGAGCAGCTCGGCCTGGGCGAAGGCGTGCTGGGCGTTGGGCGCGCAGGGTGCGCCGTCCGCGTTCGGGTCGGGTACGGCGGCGCAGTCGCCGGCCGCCCAGACCCCGGGCAGTGCCCGCCCGTCCGGGCCGACGGCCTGGAGGGTGGCCAGGCAGCGGACCCGGCCGGCCGTGTCCAGCGGCAGGTCGGTGTCGCGCAGCAGCGGCGAAGGCCGGACGCCCGCCGTCCAGACCAGGGTGCGGGCGCCGAAGCGGCTGCCGTCGGAGAGCGTGGCGACCCCGTCGGCGGCGGACTCCAGGGTGGTGCGCAGGCGGACGTCGACACCGCGTTCGCGCAGCTGGCCGAGGGTGTGCTCGGCGAGGTCGGCGGACTCCTCGGCGAGGATCCGGTCGCCGGACTCGACCAGGACCCAGCGCAGGTCCTCGGCGCGGACGTTGTGGTAGCTCCGCACGGCGGTGCGGGCCATGTCCTCCAGCTCGGCCAGCGCGCCGACGCCCGCGTAGCCGGCGCCGACGAAGACGAAGGTGAGCGCGGACTGCTGCAGGGCCGGGTCGCGGGTGGCGGAGGCGAGGTCGAGCTGCTCCAGCACGTGGTTGCGCAGGTGCACCGCCTCGCCGACGGTGGAGAAGCCGAGCCCGTGCTCGGCCAGGCCCGGCACCGGAGCGGTGCGGGAGACCGACCCCGGGGCCACCACCAGGACGTCGTAAGGGAGTTCGAGCGGCGCCGGGGTCTCGCCGGGGCTCGCGGCGTCGGCCAGGGCGCGCCGGGCGGCGTGTTCGACGCGGGTGATCCGGGCGGTCACCACCCGGCAGTGCGGCAGGGCCCGGCGCAGCGGGACGACCACGTGCCGGGGATCGATCGAACCGGCCGCGACCTCGGCCAGCAGCGGGTGGTAGGTGGAGTACGCCTGGGGCTCGACCACGGTGATCTCCACCTCGCGGCGCCGCAGCTGTTCCCGCAGGACGCGCTGGAGGTGGAGTGCGGTGGCCATCCCGGCGCAGCCGCCGCCGACGATCAGGATCCTGATGGTGCACCTCCTGCCGGTGTGACGATTCGTCCCGGCCTCGCGGCCGGGGGTGTCCCCCCATCACGCCCCCCTATGAAGGACCGTCGGGGGTGGTCTTGTCCACAGTCCGTACGGGGCTGGTTGCGACGGAAGTGACGGGCGTGGCCAGTTGTGCTTCCCGGGCGACTTTCTGACGCACTTTCGGCTTCGAAGAGCCGTGAACTATGGTCGGATTGTGTGCCGGAGCGGCCACCGCCATGACAACCGGCGGCGACGCACCGTGGAGCGGCCACTACGGCCAGTTCCAGCGTTGGCGCGAGATCCCGACTGGGGGAGAGTCATCCGGGGAAGGGTAGTTCCCGGACGAGGCCCCGGTCGGTGCCGACGCGCCGAGCCGGACGCCGATGCGGTCCGGCGGCACGACCGTGGTCACCGGAACGCGACGGGCGGCACGAGCAATGGGTCATCTGGTCACTTCTGACGAGCTGAGCTGCACCGGGGGGTGCAGGGGCGGGCGACGACAGGGTCCGGTTTCGGACGCCTGCGGGGGAGAGTTGGGATGATGGAACAGAAGCAGGCATTGGGGCGGGCGAGCACACCGCACGCCGGACAGGGCATGGTCCCGGAGCAGCGCGGCCCGGTGGACCTGCCACCGGGCGGGATGTCGTACGCGGCGGTCCCGTACCGGACGGAGCCCCCGCAGGCCACCGCGCCGGTACCCGGGGCCCGGCTCCGGGTCGACGCGCGGCGGAACCTGGAGAGCGTGCTGCGCGCGGCCCGGGAGGTGTTCGGCGAGTTCGGCTACGGCGCTCCGATGGAGGAAGTGGCGCGCCGGGCCGGGGTCGGGGTCGGCACGGTCTACCGGCGGTTCCCGAGCAAGGAGGTGCTGGTCCAGCGGATCGCCGCCGAGGAGGTGGCCTGGCTGACCGCGCAGGCGCGGGAGTCGCTGTACGGCGGCGACGGCGCCTGGGAGGCACTGGCCGGCTACCTGGCCCGGGCGGTCGGCACCGGGGCGGGGCGGCTGCTGCCGCCGGAGGCGTTCCGGTACGCGGAGGAGCTGGGCCGGGTGCCCGAGCAGCGGGCTCCGGAGGCGCCGGCTGCCGTGCGCTTCGACCTGCGCGGCGAGGAGTCGCACTCCGGGGCGCCGGTCGAACCCTCGGCGGCGGACGCCGATCCGCGGCTGCTGCTGCAACTGCTGGCCGCCCTGGTGGCGCGGGCCGGTGCGGCGGGCGAACTGCGGCCGGGCGTCACGGTGTCGGACGTGGTGCTGGTGCTGACCGCGTCGGTACCGGTGCACGCGGCGCGGCCCTCGGTCACGGCGCCGCCGTCGGCCGGTTTCACGGCGACCGGTCCGCAGCCCGACGGTCAGTCGGCTCCGGGGCCGTCGGACCGGCTGCTGCAGCTCCTGTTGGACGGTCTGCGGGCCCGCTGACCCCGGCTCGGACCGCCCCGGGGCACGGGGCGGTGCCGGTCGCGTCGGTACGGGCGTCGGTCCAGGCACGGTCGACGCACCCGACGGGCCCGGGAGTTGGACGGGACCCGGACAGGAATCGGACGGGACTCGGACGGGAGTTGCGCGGGACACCGGCGCGCGGACAGGGCACGCGCGCCGGGTGCGGCCATCGTGCGACCCCGCGCAACACGCTGGGCGAACACGGCGCGAGGGCCCCTCGGAAGAGTGGGTACCGGCCGGTCCGGCTACCGCCCGTCCCTGCGCTATGCCATCCTTTGCCCGTGGTTGGAGCCAATGTCCCGATGCGCGCCCTTCGCGCGCCGTCGGCGCCGTACGCCGGGGAACCGTGCGCCTACGCACTCCCGCGCGCCCTGCCACACTACGGGGGCTGTCGTGGAATCTGGGGTCCGTTGTGAGCGCCGAGGAACAGAACGACTACGGGTACGGCCTCGACTTCGGGGGCTACTCCGGTAGCGCGGCCGAAGGGTCCGCCGCGGGCCCCGGCGGCACCGGGGCCGCCCAAGTACCCGGCGCCGCAGCCGGTTCGGGCCCGACCCCCGGTTCGAGCCCCGGACACGTCCCCGACCAGGCCGGGATGCCCAGCCGCGAGACGCTGTCCGCCTCCGCCGCCGCGCTGCCGCCCGGCCGGGTGCCCGGCCAGGCCCCCGCCGGCCGCGGCCGCGTCGCCCCCGAGGCCTTCGTCGGCGACGGGCGGACCGCCCGGCCCGGCGCCCGGCCCACCGTCCCGGCCCCCGCCGACCCGGTCGACGGCGACCGCCCGCCCTCCGACGCCGAGTTGACCGCCCGGGTCCGGGCCGGCGACGACCGCGCCTACGAGGAGATCTACCTCCGGCACGCCGACTCGGTGCGCCGCTACGCCCGCACCTGCTGCCGGGACAGCTTCACCGCCGAGGACCTCGCCGGCGAGGTCTTCGCCCGCACCCTGCAGGCGCTCAAGGCGGGCAAGGGGCCCGAGTTCGCCGTCCGCGCCTACCTGCTGACCGCCGTGCGCAACGTCGCCGCCGCCTGGACCCGCAGCGAACGGCGGGAACAACTCGTCGACGACTTCGGCGTGTTCGCCCAGACCTCGGCCGCCGTGGTCGACTACGACCTGGCCGACCCCGGCGCCGACGCCTGGGCGATGGCGATGGCCGACCAGCGGATGGTCATGCAGGCCTACGCCGAACTGCCCGAGGACGACCGGATGGTGCTCTGGCACACCGAGGTCGAGCAGGAATCGCCCAAGACCGTCGCCGTGATGCTCGGCAAGACCGCCAACGCCACCGCCGTCCAGGCCCACCGGGCCCGCGACCGACTGGCCGCCGCCTTCCTCCAGGCCCACGTCTCCGGCAGCCAGGCCGGCAGCTGCGAGGCCTACGCCAACCGGCTCGGCGCGTACGCCCGCGGCTCACTGCGCAAGCGGGCCTCGGCCGAGGTCGGACGGCACCTCAAGGAGTGCGACCGCTGCACGGCGGCCTGCCTCGAACTCGCCGAGATCAACACCGGCCTGCGCGCGCTGCTGCCCGGCGGCGTGCTGGTCTGGGTCGGGGTCGGCGGGTTCAGCGCCGCCGCGGCCGCCCTGGGCGGGGCCGCCGCCGTCGGCGGTGCGGCCGCCGCGGGCACGGCGGCCGCGGCGGCCGGCTCCTCGGGCACGTCCGCGGGAACCGCGGGGGCGGCCGGCGCCGCCGGTGCCTCCGGCGCGTCCGGCGGCAGCGGGGCCGGCGCGGGTGCCCTGGCCGGCGAGGGCCTCGGCACCGCCGCCAAGGCCGGGATCGCCGCCGCCGTGGCGGTCGCGGCCGCCGCCGTGGCCGCGTACGCGCTGACCGGCTCCCCCGAGCCGACGCCCCCGGCCGCCGCCCCGCCCGCCAGCAGCGCGCCGGTCGCCCCCGCCCCGGCGTCCCCGGCCCCGGTGCCCCCCGCGTCCGCACCGCCCGTCCCGGCCCCCGACAGCGCCGCCCCGGAGCCGCCCGCGACCAGTCCGAGCGCCGCCCCCAGCCCCGGCCCCAAGCCCAGCGCCAGGGCGAGCCAGGCGCCGGCGACCACCCGGGCACCGCGCAGCGAGCCACCCGCGGTCACCCCCGCACCACCCGCCGTCCCGGTGCCGACCCTCCCACCGGTGCCGACGCCCGAGGTCCCCGTCGTCCCGACGCCGACCCTCCCGCCGGTGCCCGAACCGACCGTCGCCACACCCACCCCGCCCAGACCCACCCCGCCCGCGCCCAGCGACTACTGGGGCGACTCGCTGCCCGTGGTCAAGCCCGGCCACCACCGGATTCCGCCCGAGGGGCCGAGCATCCGGCAGCAGGGCAGCGACCGGTTCTGGCAGCACGACGGCGGCTGGATCGGCGGCGAGTACCACCGGCACGCCATCACCGTGCACGCGCCGGCCACCACGCTGATCGACCTCAACCGCGGCTGCACGTCCTTCGACGCGGTCGCCGGGGTGGACGACGCCACGCTCAGCCCCGGCGGGGTGGTCTTCACCGTCCAGTCGGGCGACGGCGGCACCCTGTGGCGCTCCCGGATCCTCGCCGCCGGGGACGACGCGGTGCCGGTGCACGTGCCGCTGGCCGGGCAGAAGTCGATCCGGCTGGTGGTCACGCCGGCGAGCGGGATCTGGTCGGCGCTGAACGTCGCGGACTGGGCACAGGCCCGGTTCCGGTGCACGTGACGGCCTGAGAGGTGACGGTGAAGGGGCCCGGGGCCCGTTCCGGCTGGTTGCTCGGAACGGGCCCCGGGCCCCTCGTCACTCGGCTGCCGGGCGTCAGACCGCGCAGGAACCGTCCGCGCAGGCCTCACCGGCCGGGGCGACCTGCACCGGTACCGGACGGCGCTCGCCGATCTCGGCGGCGACCTGCTCCAGCACCTTGCGGAAGGTCTCGGCGTCCTGCCCGCCCTGGACCGCCCACTTGCCCTCGAACACGAAGGTCGGCACGGCGGTGATGCCCAGCTCACGGGCCTCGGCCAGCTGCGCCCGGACCTCGGCGGTGCCCTCCTCGCCCGCCAGGTAGGCCGTCACCCGCGCGCGGTCCAGGCCCGCCGCGACGGCCACGTCGGCCAGCGCGGCGCGGTCGCCGACGTCCACGCCGTCGGTGAAGTGCGCCTTGAGCAGCGCCTCCTTGAGCCGGCCCTGCACCTCGGCGCCGTACTCGGCCTCGGCGAGGTGCAGCAGGCGGTGGCCCAGGAAGGTGTTGGCGTGCAGGGCCGCGTCGAAGTCGTACGTGATGCCCTCGGCCAGGCCCAGCTCGGCCACCCGCGCGTCCATCGCGACGGACTGCGGGCCGTAGCGCTCGGCCAGCCAGGCGCGGTGCGGGCTCGCCGTCGCCGGGGCGTCGGGGACCAGCTGGTACGGGCGGTAGACGACCTCGACGGCCTCCTTGCCCGGGAAGTCCGCCAGGGCCTGCTCGAAGCGGCGCTTGCCGATGTAGCACCAGGGGCAGGCGATGTCGGACCAGATCTCGACCTTCATGTTCGGGGGGCTCCAAGGGGCGTCTCGTGGCGGATGTACGAGATAGGTGAACGATGAACCATCTCGGTACATTCCCGACACCGCGCCGGAAGGCCCCGGGGTCGCTCGATCGCGCCCCGGCGATACGGTCAGCCCTCGGCCGGCGCGGGGACCACCAGGACCGGGCAGGCCGCGTGGTGCACCGCCGCCGAGCTCACCGAACCCAGCAGCAGCCGGACGAACCCGCCGTTGCCGCGGGTCCCCACCACCAGCGTGTGCTGCCGGGTCGACGCCTCCAGCAGCACCTCGATCACGTTGCCCAGCACCACGTGCAGCGACAGCTCCCCCTCGTACGGCCGGACCCGCTGCCGCAGCACCGTCCCCACCGCCCGGCGCAGCCCGTCCGCCATGCTCTCGACCAGCGTCTCCACGCTCTCCTGCACCAGCTCCGCCATGCCCGGCGGGTAGCCGGCCGGCGCCGGGTTCACCACGGCCAGCACGTACAGCGGAAGCCCGAACAGCTCCGCCTCCGTCATCGCCCGGTCCAGGGCCCACAGCGAACCGTCCGACCCGTCGCAGGCCGCCAGCACCCCGGGCGGCCTGCCCGTCGGCGGCCGCCCCAGCACCGACAGCACCACGGGAACCTCCCGCCCCGGGCCCACACCGCCCACCGCACACGCTCCTCACCGCGGACACAGAACCACGCCATCATCCCGCCCGGCCCCTGCCCCGCCCGGCGACGCCGCGCCGGGCGGGGCGGGGCGGGGTCGGGGGGTGGATTCGGGCGGGCCGGGGGCTGGGCGCAGGAAGTCGGAGCGGCCGACTTCCTGCGCGCGGGGCGGGAGCGGGACGGGAGCGGGGCAGGACGAGCGGGGCGGCCCGGCGGCTGTGGGGTCAGGGGGTGAGGGCCGGGGGTTGGGGGCGGGGGAGCCCGGTCCAGCAGGCGCCGTGGCGGCGGGCGCGGAGGCGGCGGAGCCAGAGTTCGGTGGAGACGAGGTCGGCCAGGCCGGCCAGGGCGGCCGGGGAGAGCGGGGTGGCGGGGTCGGTGGAGTGGGCCAGGCCGGCGCGGACGGCGGGGAGGTCGATGAGGCCGGCCTCGGCGAGCAGGGGGGCGTCGAAGAGCTCGGCGAGCCCGTCGGCGGCGAGGCGCAGGCCGGCCCGGGTGGGGGCGGTGCGGTCGGGGCGGGGGCCGCGGCCCCAGTCGGGGGGCAGGTCGGTGCGGCCGGCGCCGGTGAGGACGGCGTGCAGGAGGGCGTGCCGGGCGCCGGGCTGGAGGCGGACATCGTCGGGGAGCAGCCTGGCGGCGCGGACCACCTGGTTGTCGAGGAAGGGCGCGTGCAGCCGCTGGCCGGGCCGTTCGGCGGCGTGCAGGAGCGTGCGGTAGGAGCGTGCCTGGCGGTAGAGGGCGTGCCGGGCCCGGTGCGCGCCCGGGTGTTCCTCGGGCGCCGGTCGGCGCGCCGCCAGCCGCAGTCGGAGGGCGACCGAGGAGAGCGCCTCGTCGGAGAGCCAGCGGGCGGCCGGGCCGGGGACGCACCAGGCGAGGTCGACGGCCGAGCGGTCGCCCGCGGTGCCGCCGCCGTCGGGGACGTGCCGGGCGGTCAGCTTGGCGGCGGCCTCGTCCAGTGCCTCGGCGTAGCGGACCCGGGAGAGCCGGTGGGCGGCCCGGACCACGGTGAGCGGGGTGCGCAGCGCGCCGGTCAGCACGCCCGCGGCGGCCCGGTCGACACCGGCCAGGGCGGCGACCGGGGGCAGCAGTTCGCGGGGCCGGCCGGCCCGGATCAGGTCGGCGAGCCGGGCCGGGTGGCCGTCCAGGACCTGGCGGGCGCCGTAGCCGGTGAGGTGGTCGGTGCCGCCGGCGTCGAAGCGGGCTCCGGCCCGGGCGGCGGCGACGAGTTCGGGGCCGGGCTCGTCGGTGAGCGGGCCGGACTGCGGGTCGGTGCGCAGGACGGCGTACGGGAGGGTGTCGGGGCCGGGGTCGAGCACGGTGTGCCGCAGCCGCGGGGTGTCGGGGGCGAGCGCGAGGCTGGTGGGCGCTTCGGTCTCGCCGAGCGTGACGGCGGCCAACTGCTCGGGGGTGGACGGGCCCTGGGCGGCCTCCCGGGCCCAGGAGCCCTTGACCGCGCCGCTCCTGGCCCCGGCGGCACTCCGGCCGCCGGTCGCGGTCGGCCCCGTCGACGCACCCGGAGCACCAGCCGGCACCGGCGGCAGCGGCACGGCGGCCGCGAGCAGGGCCACGGTGGCGGAGGCCGTCCCGTACGAGAGGTCGACGCCGAGCCGGGCGCGCCCGGCCGGGTCGGTGGCCGGGGCGGGGGTGCGGACCCGGGAGCGGACGGACTCCAGCAGGGCGCGGGTGAGTTCGCGGATGGCGGGGGCCTCGTCGCGGGGCTGTTCGGCGCCGGGCGGCTCGTCGTAGGCGTCGAGGTACGGGCGGCCGCCGCGGACGGCGAGCACGTGGCCGGGCGGCACCCGCTGGACGCCCAGGTACGGCGTGCCGGTGCCGAGCGCCTCCGGGGACTCCGGGCAGGCGAGCCGGGCGGCGAGGTGGCCGGTGTCCAGCGCGGCGCCGACCAGGTCGGCGAGCGGGAGGGCGGCGGTGGCGTACGCGGTGCCGCCGGCCCAGGGGGTGTGGAAGACCGGCTGGGCGCCGGCGAGGTCGGTGAGCAGCAGGGTGGAGCGGGCGCCGGTGCGCAGCACGACGGTGTAGCTGCCGGGCCAGGCGGTGAGGTGGCGGACGGCGCCGCCGCGGGCGGCGGCGAGGCCGGCGGCGAGTTCGGCGTCGGTGGCGCCGCAGTGGCCGAGGACGGCGAGCCGGGTGGTGGCGGGGGTGTCCTCGACCGGGTCGGGGGTGGTGGGGCCGGTGCTGACGACGGGGCGGGCGCCGGGGCGGAGGGTGACCAGGCGGATCTCCTCGGGCCGCCAGTCGCCCACGGCCCAGAGCGGGTTGGGGCCGGTCCACAGGGGGCGGGCGGCGATCGGGGCGACCGTGGCGAGGGCCTCGTGCACCGGCGCGCCCGGCCGGGGCGTGCCCGTGCTCCAGCCCGTCAGCCACCGCATCGCGCCTCCACCGGACGAGGACCTGCACTCGCGCGGCGCGTCCGGCGCCGGGCGGGCGGCCGGGTGGGTGCCGGGGGCGGCCCGTGGGCGCGTCCGGGCGTGCCCGCGTTCCGGCGCGCCGTCTGGAGACATCGTGCCACCACCGGGCGCTGCCGGGGCCGGTGTTGTCGGTTCCGCTTCCGTTTCGACGGGCCCGGCGCGGGTGTCGGGCGCGGGAAGGCGACGGGGCCCGGGCGCGGGGAGGCGGCGAGGACGGCGACGGGGGCGGGGTCGGGGGGTGGATTCGGGCGGGCCGGGCCTCCCCCTCCCCGGCCCGGACCGCCCGGGCGCACGCCCTTGACATGGGCATCGCGAGATGGCCGAAAGGCGTCGCCCCGCCCGGGAGGGCATCCGCATGCCCTCCCGGACTTCGCCGCCACCCGCGGGGATTGAGGCGGCGGCGTCCCCCGGCCCGCCGGGTCCTCGACGGCGGGCCGACCCACGACCACCAGCGAATCGCCGAGCAGCCGGTAGGGCCAGGGGGCACGGCCGGGCGCACATGAACACGGGACCGGAGCACGACGCTCCGGCGCACGGCGCGGCCGAACCGCTCCGGGTGGTCCGGACCAACCCCCGCGGCGGCCCGGCGCCGCGCCGCCGGGTGCGCGATCCCGCCATCCGGAATGCGGCCTCTTAACCGTCGGAACGCGTCCGACTACTCTAGGTACAGCAGCTACGGCCCGGTGCCGCCCGGGCCCCGCGCACAAGGCCGCAGGAGGTGCCGCCGCCACCATGACCGTCAGCCCACGAGGACCGAACGAACGGCTCGGCACGCTCCTGACCCTCGCCCAGATCAGCAACGCCGGACTGGCCCGAAGGGTCAACGACCTTGGCGCGCAACGCGGTTTGACGCTGCGGTACGACAAGACCTCGGTCGCGCGCTGGGTCAGCAAGGGCATGGTCCCGCAGGGGCCCGTCCCGCACCTGATCGCCACCGCGATCGGCGGCAAGCTCGGCCGGCCCGTCCCGCTGGAGGAGATCGGCCTGGGCGACACCGACCCGGCGCCCGAACTCGGCCTGGCCTTCCCGCGCGAGGTGGCCGACGCGGTGCGCTCGGCCACCGACCTGTTCCGGGTCGACCTCGACCTGCGCCGCGGGCCCGGCGGCGGCCGCTGGAGCGACAGCCTGGCCGGCACCTTCTCGGTCGCCGCGTACGCAACGCCCGTCTCCCGCTGGCTGATCAACCCGGCGGACGGCTCGGTGGCCCGCGACGTGCCGCGCTCCCCCAGCGAGAACTCCTCGTACCGGGTCGGCCACTCGGACGCGGTCAAGCTCCGCGAGGCCGCCCAGGAGGCCCGCCGCTGGGACTCCAAGTACGGCGGCGGGGACTGGCGTTCGTCGATGGTGCCGGAGTGCCTGCGGGTGGAGGCGGCGCCGCTGCTGCTGGCCTCGTACAGCGACGCGGTCGGCCGGGCGCTGTTCGGCGCGACCGCCGAACTGACCAGGCTGGCCGGGTGGATGGCCTTCGACACCGGCCAGCACGAGGCCGCCCAGCGGTACTACATCCAGGCCCTGCGGCTCGCCCGGGCCGCCGCCGACGTGCCGCTCGGCGGCTACGTGCTGGCCTCGATGAGCCTCCAGGCCGGCTACCGGGGCTTCGCCGAGGAGGCCGTCGACCTCGCCCAGGCCGCGCTGGAGCGCAACCGCAGCCTGGCCACCGCCCGGACCATGAGCTTCTTCCACCTGGTGGAGGCACGGGCCCAGGCCAAGGCCCGCAACGCGGCAGCGTGCGCGACGGCGCTCGGCGCGGCGGAGAGCGCACTCGAACGAGCACGCGCCGGGGACCCCGATCCGGCGTGGATCGACTTCTACGCCTACGACCGGCTGGCCGCCGACGCCGCCGAGTGCTTCCGCGACCTCGGAGTGCCCTCCAAGGTCCGGCAGTTCACCCGCGAGGCACTGGCCAAGCCCACCGAGGGCTACGTCCGCTCGCACGGCCTGCGGCTGGTGGTCTCGGCGATGGCCGAGGCCGAGGCGGGCAACCTGGACGCCGCGGTCGCCGCCGGCGAGCGCGCCGTCGAGGTGGCCGGCCGGATCTCCTCGCAGCGCAGCCGGGAGTACGTGGTGGAGATGCTGCGGCGGCTGGAGCCCTTCCAGGGCGAACGCCGGGTCCGCGAGCTGACCGAGCGGGCGCGGGCGGTGATCGTCGCTCCGGCGTGACGTCCGAGTGGCGTGGCGTTCGGGCCCGGCGATAAATGGGGTGCACCTGCGGGAGGGGACTGGATATGTTCTCTCTCGTCCAGGTGCGCAGGCGGAGGTTACTTCCACTCTTAATGGGCGTGTCGCGGGTTCGAGTCCCGTCACCGGCTTCGGGCCGGTGTAGCTCAGTTGGCAGAGCAGCTATGTCACCTCAGCCGTCCTTGAACTCTGGACACCCATACCTGAATAGAATTCCGCACCTCCCGGTGCGCCGGCAGCGGTTACTTCTGTGGAGTGCCCCTTCAACGGGGTGCGTTGAAGCAAACCCAAAAACCGCAGCCGAATCCATTGATCTCGGGAGGCAGCTGCGCTTCGGAGTGCCCGGTGCGCAGGCGGGGGTTACTTCGGATCTTGCGGTTCCGGGTTCAAATCCCGGGCGTGCCGTGCGCGAGCGCGGCCGCTAGCTCAATCCGGTAGAGCACAAGGCATATACCTCAGCCGACGTCGGTCGTCGTTCGACGACCGGCACGATCTCGGGCACCCCAGCCGCAGCATGCCTCCCTCCCGCTGACGACCGAGCACGCCGAGGGGGGCTGCAGCATGTCCAGGTTCAACATCCGCAAGACCAAGGCCAGTCCGAAGTCACCGGTGGCCACGACCGGGAAGCGCACCACCAACCACAACGGCGGCGTCGGATTCACCCGGGACGCCAAGTCCGAACTCTTCCTCCTCGCCGTGGCCAACATGGTCGGACAGGACACCTTCTACGAGCGCGGCGGCGCCCGCGACGACCGCTACACCGCGCTGGTGCGCGAACTCGGCGTCAGCGACCCGGAGTGGACCCTCGGGCTGCTGCGCTGGCTGCGGTACGGCGCGCAGCTGCGCACCGCAGCGCTGGTCGGCGCCGCCGAGTTCACCCGGGCCCGGCTGGACGCCGGTGCCCACGGGCACTCCCGGCAGGCCGTCGACGCCGTGCTGCGGCGGGCCGACGAGCCCGGTGAGCTGCTCGCGTACTGGACCTCGCGCTACGGCCGGGCGCTGCCCAAGCCGCTCAAGCGCGGCGTCACGGACGCGGTGCGGCGGCTGTACGACGCCCGCGCGCTGCTCAAGTACGACACCGCGGGCAAGGGCTACCGCTTCGGCGACGTCCTGGAGCTGACCCACCCGGCGCCGGACCCGGCCAAGCCCTGGCAGGGCGCCCTGTTCCAGTACGCGCTGGACCGCCGGCACCGGCCGGAGGAGGCCGTCCCGCCCGCCCTCGACCGGATGCTGACCGCCAACCGCGAGCTGCTCGCGCTGCCCGTCGGGGAGCGCCGGGCGGCCGTGACGGCGGAGGACGGCGCGGAGCGGCTGGCCGCCGCCGGGCTGACCTGGGAGGCGTTGGCGGGCTGGCTGCAGGGTCCGATGGACGCCGCGGTCTGGGAGGCGGTCATCCCGTCCATGGGCCCGATGGCGCTGGTGCGGAACCTGCGCAACTTCGATCAGGCGGGGGTGTCGGACGCGGTCGCGGCCGAGGTGGCCCGGCGGGTCTCCGACCGGGGCGAGGTGCGGCGCTCGCGCCAGTTCCCGTTCCGCTACCTGGCCGCGTACCGGCACGCGCCCTCGCTGCGGTGGGGGCACGCGCTGGAGACGGCGCTCGGCCACTCGCTCGCCAACGTGCCCGAGCTGCCCGGCCGGACGCTGGTCCTGGTCGACCGCTCCGGCTCGATGTTCGACCGGCCCAGCGCGCAGACCCAGCTCAACCGGGCGGACTCGGCGGCGATCTTCGGCACCGCGTTGAAGGTGCGGGCGGCCGAGGCGGACCTGGTCGAGTTCGGCAGCGTCAGCCGGGTGGTCGAGGTCGGCCGCGGGGAGGCGGTGCTGCGGGTGCTGGGGCGCTTCTCCAACCTCGGCGGCACCAACACCGCCCAGGCCGTCCGGGACCACTACCGGGGCCACGACCGGGTGGTGATCATCACCGACGAGCAGCCCGGCGCCGGGTACGGGGGCAGCGATCCGCTCACCGCCGTACCGGCCCACGTGCCCGTCTACACCTGGAACCTGGCCGGCTACGCCACGGGCCACGGCCCGAGCGGCGGTGCCAACCGGCACACCTTCGGCGGCCTGAGCGACGCGGCCTTCCGGCTGATCCCCCTGCTGGAGGCGGGGACCGACGCCGGCTGGCCCTGGGAGGTCTGACCACGACGCGGCCGGACGGGGGGCGGCGGCGACGCGCGGAGCCGGGGGGCTCTGCGCGGCGGCGCCACGGCCGCACAGAGGGGGGCGCGGCGCGCGGAGTCGGGGGGCTCTGCGCACCGCACCACGGCCGGTCCGGGGGGACCGGCCGATGCCCCGGGGGGCGAGGTGGGCGGCAGGACACTGCCGCCCACCTCGGCATGCCCCGGGCCGGCCGGACGAAGGACGAACCGACGAAGGACGAACCGACGAACGGACGAAGGACGCGTACCCGCGCAGCGGAGCCTTGACGGGCCGACCGCCGCGCGACGTCCGCCCCGCCCGTCACGCGGTCTCGACCCCCGCCCGGAGCCGTGGCAGCATCTGCGGCGGAAGCCGGGGCGGGGGGCGACGCACGCCGCCCGTACCGGCTTCGGCGACGGCGACCCGGCGGTGGACGAGGAGCGCAGCGTGGCGGACGACTTCGATGTCCTGGTGGTCGGCGGCGGGATCGTCGGACTGGCCACGGCGTACGCCCTGACCCGGGCCAGGCCCGGGCTGCGGCTGGCGGTGCTGGAGAAGGAGAACGGCTTCGCGGCGCACCAGACCGGGCGCAACAGCGGGGTGATCCACAGCGGCGTGTACTACCGCCCCGGCTCGTACAAGGCCCGCTTCGCGGTCGCCGGCGCCGCCGAGATGGTCGAGTTCTGCCGTGAGCACGGCCTCCCGTACGAGGTCACCGGCAAGCTGATCGTGGCGACCGAGGACGCCGAACTGCCCCGGCTGGCGGCGCTGGCCGAACGCGGGCGGGCGAACGGCATCCCGGTCACCGAGCTGGACCGGGCCGGGATCGCCCGGTACGAGCCCGCCGTGGTCGGGCGGGCCGGGCTGCACGTCGGCACCACCGGCATCTGCGACTTCCCGGCGGTCGCCACGGCCTACGCCCGGCTGGCCCGGGAGGCGGGCGCCGAACTGCGGCCCGGCACGGCGGTGCGGGCGGTGGCCCGGCGCCGGGACGGGGTGACGGTCGGCACCTCCGGCGGGGAGCTGCGCTGCGGGGTGCTGGTGAACTGCGCCGGGCTGCACAGCGACCGGATCGCCCGGCTGGCCGGGGACGACCCGGGGGTGCGGATCGTCCCGTTCCGCGGGGAGTACTACGAACTGGCCGAGCACCGGCGGGACTTGGTCCGCGGCCTGGTGTACCCGGTGCCCGACCCGGCCTTCCCGTTCCTCGGGGTGCACCTCACCCGGGGCATCCACGGGGACGTCCACGTCGGCCCGAACGCGGTGCCCGCGCTGGCCCGCGAGGGGTACGACTGGCGGACCGTCCGCCCGGGCGACCTGGCCGAGACCCTCGCCTTCCCCGGCACCTGGCGGATCCTGCGGCGGCACTGGCGGTACGAGGTCGGCGAGTTGCACCGCTCGCTGTCCAAGCGGGCGTTCACCGCCGCCGTCCGACGGCTGCTGCCCGCCGTGACCGCCGCCGACCTGGTGCCGGCCACGGCCGGGGTGCGGGCCCAGGCGGTGGCCCGGGACGGCTCGCTGCTGGACGACTTCGCCTTCGCCGGCTTCGACCCGGCGGACCCGCGCTCCCCGCGCCGGGCGGTGCACGTGCTGAACGCCCCCTCCCCCGCGGCGACGGCCTCGCTGCCGATCGGCCGCGAGGTGGCCCGCCGGGCCCTGGCCGCCCTGGAGGCCGGTGGCTGAGCCCGCCGCCGTACCGGCCCGGCGGAGCGCGCGGCCCCGGCCCGGATGAGCCCCGTCACACACCCCTCCGGGTGCCCCGCGCGGCCCCGTAGACTCGGTTGATTGTGACTTCCACCGCCCCGATCCCCCAGCAATCGCCGTCCGCCCGGCTGTCCGCGGCGCCGGCCGCCTACCCCGCGCCGATGTACCCGCACAAGGCCACCGAGGAACAGCACCGGGAGCGGCGGATCCGCAGCTTCCAGCCGCGCCGGGGCCGGATGACCAACGCCCAGGCGGGCGCCCTGGACCGGAGCTGGGAGACGTACGGCGTCCCGATCGACGGCACCCCGCTCGACCTCGCTGAGCTGTTCGACGGTCTGCCGGTCACCCTGGAGATCGGCTTCGGCATGGGCGAGACCACCGCCGCGATGGCCGCCGCCGACCCGTCGACCGGCATCCTGGCCGCCGACGTGCACACCCCCGGCCACGGCAACCTGCTCGGCATGCTGGAGCGGGACGGCTCGCGGAACGTCCGGCTGGCCGCCGGGGACGCGATCATCCTGCTGCGCGACATGCTGCCGGACGCCTCGCTGAACGGCCTGCGGGTCTACTTCGCCGACCCGTGGCCGAAGCCCAAGCACCACAAGCGCCGACTGGTCCAGCCGTCCTTCCTCGACCTGGTGCTGCCCCGGCTCGCCCCGGGCGCCCTGGTGCACTGCGCGACCGACTGGGAGCCGTACGCGGAGCAGATGCTGACGGTGCTGTCCGCCTCTCCCGAGCTGGAGAACCTGCACCCCGAGGGTGACGGGACCGGCTGGCTGGAGCCCGCGGACCACCCGGACGGCAGCGTCCCCGGCTACGCGCCCCGACCGGACTGGCGGCCGGTCACCAAGTTCGAGCGGGCCGGGATCGCCAAGGGCCACGTGGTGCACGACCTGCTGTTCCGCCGCCGCTGACCCTCCGGCAGCCGTTCGAACGGGCCGCGCCGGGCTGACCGGCCGGTCGCGGCCGGGACGAACGGTTCGTCCCGAGTCGTCCCGACCGGCCGCCGCCGTGGCCTACCCTGAGCCGCATGGGCAGCCCGCCCGGCGGCGGGCCCCGGGCGACCGCCCGCACCGCCGCCGACGCACCGGGTACGGTCCCGCGCACCGGCGTCACCCGGACCATCCCGGGGCCGCGGAGGCGCCGGGCCGACCGGCTGCTGTCCCGGCCCGGCGGCGCGGCACCGGCCGCCCCGACGGCCCTCGTC
This sequence comes from Kitasatospora sp. NPDC001309, assembly GCF_042896295.1. NCBI lineage: Bacteria > Bacillati > Actinomycetota > Actinomycetes > Kitasatosporales > Streptomycetaceae > Kitasatospora > Kitasatospora sp. NPDC001309. The sequence continues at coordinate 18,334 of NZ_JBIAXC010000044.1, forward strand.
GCCGGTCGGCTCCCGGCCGGCCCGACCACGGCGCCCCCGGGCCGCGTCCGCTCGCTGGCGCTCTCCTCCGTCACCACCTCCGCCGTCCTGACCCTGGCCTGCTGCGGGGTGCTGATCCTGCACCTGGTCCAGCGGCAGACCGGCACCGTCGGACTGCTGGTGGGACTGGGCCTGGCGATGGTGCCGCTGCCCTTCGTGCTCGGTGGCCTGGCCTGGCTCAACCTGACCGCCCGGGTGCCGCTGCGGCACACCGTGTTCTGCCTCGGCTGGGGCGCCTGCGCGGCCACCACGATCGCGATCCTCGCCAACAACTGGACCGCCGACTACCTGACCGCCCACCACCACGCCTTCGGCGGGCTGCTCGGCTCCGGCGTCGCCACCCCGGTGATCGAGGAGAGCGCCAAGGCCACCGCCCTGCTGGTGCTGCTGCTGCCGCTCGGCCAGCGGCTGCGCTGCCACGGCCGCCGCTCCGGCCGCCCCTGCGCACCGCTGCTGCACCGGGCGCCCGCGCCCCGGCGCCCCCGCCCGTACCAGCGCCGCCCGGCCGGACCGCACGCCCGGGGCCGGCTGCGGCTCCGCCCGTACCTGCGGCCCCTGCCCTACCTGCGCCCGGCCCCGCCCGCCCCGGGCACCCCGGGCGCCGCGCACCGCCGCTCCCGGCCGCGCACCCTGGCCGCCGGGATGGTGCTCGGCGGGATGACGGCCTGCGGCTTCGCCTTCACCGAGAACGCCCTCTACCTGGGCCGGGCCTTCACCACCGACCAGCGCAACCGGCTGGACAGCATCGGCCTGGGCGATCCGCCCAGCCTGCGCGACTTCGACAGCACCGTGCAGACCTTCGTCCTGCGCGCCCTGCTCTCCCCGTTCGCCCACCCGCTGTTCACCGCGCTCACCGGGATCGGCCTGGCCGTCGCCCTGACCACCGGGCGGCGCTGGCTGGCCCGGCTGGCCGCACCCGCCGGGCTGCTGCTGGCGATCGTGCTGCACGGCACCTGGAACGCCGCCGCCGACCTGGGGACGGACGGGTTCCTGGTGGTCTACGGGGTGCTGATGGTGCCCTGCTTCGCGGCCCTGGTCGGCTTCGCGCTCTGGGCCAGGGCCCGGGCCGCACGGCACGGCGGGCGGTCCGGAGGGCGCCGCGCGGATCGGCACGGAGGGTGATACGTCAGCGCCGGAGGGTGAGTTGGGGCCGTCCTGCAGAACCGATTTCCCATCTCGGCGACTTCCCCGTATTGTTGTGTTCACCGACGCGGGGTGGAGCAGCTCGGTAGCTCGCTGGGCTCATAACCCAGAGGTCGCAGGTTCAAATCCTGTCCCCGCTACTCAGTAGCCGAAAGGGCCCGGAGGATTCGTCCTCCGGGCCCTTTCGTTTTCCCGCCACACTCAGGGCACGGTCCCGCCACGAAGCGGTAACGGCACCCCGTTTTCAAGATCTGCTGTCAGACCGCTCCCCCATACTGAGGAAAATTTCATCCAAGTGGGGGGCGGCGGGACCGTTCCCTGGATAAGGAACGACCTCATGCTGTCGAAGCGCCTGGCGAGCACCGCCGCGATCTGCCTCCTCCTGGGAGCCGGCACGGCCGCCTGTGGCGACAACAAGGACTCGGACAAGGCCGCGGCGCCCGCGGCCACCACCGCCGCGGCGGCCGCGACTCCGACCGCCACGCCGACTCCGACTCCGACCGTGGCGAAGCTCGACACGGACAAGCTGACCGCCCAGGAGATCGAGAAGAAGGCCAAGGACGCGCTGGCCGGCGCCACGTCGCTCAGGATCAGCGGCAAGATGGCGAGCGACGAGGGCGAGATGACCATCAACATGGTCATGGACTCGAAGGGCGCGTGCCAGGGCAGCATGGCGCTGCCCGGGATGGGCTCCTTCGAGCTCCTCAGCGACGGCAAGCAGTACTTCCTCAAGCCGGACGCCCAGTTCTGGAAGACCTTCGGCGGGCCTAAGGGCGACGCGGTCGCCGAGGTGTTCAAGGGCCGCTACCTGACCGGCTTCCAGGACGACCCGAAGATGAAGGACCTGACCGACTTCTGCAAGCTCACCGACGCGAGCAACCAGATGCTCGACGACGGCTCCAGCACCCCCACCAAGGGCAGCGCCGGCACCGTCAACGGGGTGAAGACGTTCAGCCTCCGACAGAAGGACGACAAGGGCGAGGAGTCGCTGCTCCACATCGCCACTGAGGGCAAGTTCTACCCGGTGCGGATGGAGAAGACCACCGGCTCCGACAAGGGCCAGGTCGACTTCACCGACTACGACAAGCCGGTCACCATCCAGGCCCCGTCGCCCGACAACGTGATCGACTACACCAAGTTCCAGGACAAGGTGAAGGGCGCCTGAGCGGCGCCCGCGAATAATCCGTTGCCCTCCCGACAGGAGGCTGCCTACAGTGGCGGCACACTGAAAGGAGGTGATCCTGAGTTGAGTTCCATCAGGATGTGTGAGGTGGCTGCTCGCTAGAGCCGCCCCTGCCTGCGCAGGATGAGGCCCCTGGCCTCCGGCAGGCGAAATCCACAGCAGTCACCCGACCCGCAGGCTCACCGGTACATCCCCGGTGCCTCGGCGTCAGGCCAGTGCACGGGCCTGCGTCGAGGAGCAGCCTGCGGGTCGTCTGCGTTTCCGGCCGCCCGTCGTAGCCGCGGCGCCCCCGGGTCGTTCCCGTGCTGGCGCCGCAGCGCTAGAGTCGGCGCGGCCCCGCGGTGGCGACGGGGCGCAGCGGCGCGAACACAGGGGGTGGGCGATGACGAGGGTGCGGCGACGGGCCGGCGGGTCGGCGCTGCGGACGGCGCAGTGGACGGCCGCCGGGGTGCTGACCGGCACGGGCCTGCTCGGACTGCTGCTGTTCGCGCTCGGCCGGGCCCAGGCCTGGCAGGCGCTCGGCGGCGGCTTGGTGGTGGCGGGCGCCTCGACGGTGCTCGGCGGCGCGCTGGGCTTCCTGTTCGGGGTGCCCCGGGTGAAGAGCGGCTCCGGCGAGCCGCAGGGCTCGTACGCGCCCAACACCAATCTGGAACAGGTCTCCGACTGGCTGACCAAGGTGCTGCTGGGCGTCGGGCTGACCCAGCTCGGCTCGCTCGGTGAACGGCTGCACCAGCTCGGTACGGCGCTGGCGCCCGTGCTGGGCGGGGAGGACGCAGCGGTGCCGTTCGCGGCGGCGCTGGTGCTGTACTTCCTGGTGCTCGGCTTCCTGGCCGGCTGGCTGGTGACCAGGCTGGCGCTGCCCCGGGTGCTGACCGAGACGGACGAGGCGCTGGACCTCTTCCTGGCCGGGCAGGACCGCGACCGGCACGGCGACAAGGTGGGCGCCGACGACCTGCGGGTACGCGCGATGCAGCAGCTCGGCCTGCTCGGTGGCAGCGCGGAGCGACCCGCCGCGCTGGCCGCCCAGTTGCCGCCGTCCTCGGACTCCCCCGCCGGGCCGGACGGCGTGGTGGCGGAGGTCCGCTCGACCGCGACGCGCTCGGCGCTGACCGCCGACCAGGTGCGGGCCCTGTTCGCGGCCGGCTCGGAGGGCCGCCGGATCCAGGCCCTCGCGCTGATGCAGGGCGATCCCTCGCTGGCGGACCTGCCGAGCGTGCTGGAGGCGATCGAGCACCCCCGCTCGGGGTTCGAGCAGTACCACGCGCTGCTGGCCGCCCGGGGCCTGCTCTCCCGGCTGCCGGGCGCCGAGGCGCAGCGGCTGCGGGACGCGGTGGCGGCGCAGTTGGTCGACCCGCAGGGCATTCCGTACGGGTCGGACCGCAGTTGGCTGGCGGAGAAGATACTGTCCCGGCTCCAGGCGGCGGCCTTCGTCCCGGCGCAGCCGACGCCGGTGGCGTCTGCGGCAGTGGCGTCGGCGGCAGTGGCCGTCGACCCGCCGGCGAATCCCTAGCCGGTGAATCCCTAGCCGGTGAACCCCTGGACCGTGAAGCGCAGTTCGGGCTGCGACCAGGGGGTCTTGGGCTGCGGCGGGCGGGTGCCGGTGCGCACGGCGCCCACCTGGAGGTAGAAGCCCTCGGCGGGCGGGTGCGAGACGACCTTGACCGCCGCGATCCCGGCGGCCCGGGCGCGGTCGAGCATGTCGGCGATCAACACCCGTCCGATGCCCAGTCCTTGGGCGTCGTCGGCGACGAACATCAGGTCCAGTTCGGCCGGTTCGTGGATCAGCCCGTAGAAGCCGAGCAGCCGGTCGTCGGTACGGTCCACGGCCATCCGCACCTCGTGGCGCTCGATGTAGTCGGGCCGCACGGCATAGCCGTCGATCATCGCGAAGTACGCACCGCGGTAGGCGGCGGAGGCCTGGATCAGCGCAGTGAGCCGGTCGGCGTCGGCGGGCCGGGCGGGCCGGATCGTGGTCTCGCTCATGCGAGCGAGTATAGGGGCCAACCGGCCCAGTGACCATTACAGGAGTATGGCCGGTTCCGGCCCGCGGGGCCGGCCACGGGCGGCCCGGAGCACCAGGACCCCGCTGGTGCGGCCGCCTTCGTGCGGCACCCGGTGGACCTCGCTGGCGATCCGGCGCTCGCCGAGCGCGTACCGCAGCCGGTCGAGGTGGCCGCAGCGGCGGCCGCGACCGTCGTTCAGCGGCTGGACCCGTACCTCCCCGTCCGCGGCCGTCACCCGGACCAGCTCGGCCAGCGCGGCCAGCTGCCGCTCCGGGCCGAACAGTTCGGGGTAGGCGAAGATCAGGTAGCCGCTCAGGGTGAGTGCGAAGGCGCCGTCCGCGAAGGGCAGCCGGGGCAGCGCGGCGGCCAGGTAGCACTGCGGGTGGGCGGCCGAGTCGGCGGCGAACAGCCGACGGGCGCGGTCCCAGCTGCGCAGGTAGCGGTCCGGGCGGGCGGGGCGGCGCAAGGGGTACAGCTGCGGGCGGGCCGCCATCGCGACGGCCATCGACGCCCGGGCGGCCCGTGCCCGGGCGGCCAGCTCGGGCGGCGGCAGCGCGTACGCCGGGTCGACGGCGATCACCCGACAGCCCAGCTCGCGCGCCTCGGCGGCCAGGCCGGACGTACCGCCCGGGCAGTCCAGCAGCGGGCCGGGCAGGGCGGCGAGCCGGGCGCGGGTCAGGCCGAACAGGGCGCAGTACTCGTCCAGCGGACGGGAGGTGACCAGGACGTCCGGGGCCGGCACGGGGGTGGGGGCGGTCGCCACCCGGCCATCCGAACACGGGGCCGCCCCACCCGCATCCGGAGGGCGTCCGGAGCACGGGCGGGGCGGAGGCAAGACAGAGGCGGGGCGGGGCAGAGGCGGGGGTGGAACGTCAGGGAGCGGGCCGGGAGCGAGCGGGCCGGGCCTCAGCGGCCGAGCAGCCCCCGGGTGGCGGCCCGGTTGACGTTGGTCAGGCCGCGGACCAGCCGCGCGGTGAGGAAGATCAGCAGGACCCCGATCGCCGAGAACGCGGCGATCTGCCAGGTGCCCTCCACGTAGTAGGCGTGCCGGACGTGGTGGCTGTCGGTGAAGTCGAACAGCTGGTACCCGTGCCAGGAGGTGTAGCGCGGGAAGACCCAGTGGTAGAGCGGGTAGAGCGCCATCGCCCAGCCGAGCAGCAGGAACGTCAGCGTGAGGCAGAAGCTGAACACCGCCCAGGGGAACATCACCAGCTGGTACAGCGCGGCCTTCCAGCCCGCCCCGTCGGCCAGCCGTGCGGTGATCGAGCCCCAGCTGCCCGGGCGCACCTGCTGCACCGGCGCCGGGCCGGGCACGTCCAGCGCGAGCATCCCGCGCACCCGGGCCCGCTCGGCCCGGCCGAGGCCCCGGGCGGTGCTGGTCAGGGCGGCCAGCACCGGCAGGCCGAGGACGGTGACGAAGGTGCCGACGCCGAGGCAGAACAGGACGATCGCGACGACGAAGCCGACGATCGCGACCGGCAGCCCGGTGAGCGCGTAGCCGACCTCGCGGTAGTAGTGCCCGGAGAACGGCGCCCGCCAGAAACCGGGCGGCTCCTCGGTGCGGCGGGCCCGGGCCGGACGGGCCCCGTCGTCGCCGTAACCGCCCGCGGCGTCCCACCCCTGACCCAGCGTGCTGCCGCTGCTGCTCATCTCCCGGTCCCCGGCCCCTCGTTGTCGTGGTCTTCCGTACTCGCTGACGTGGTCAAGTCTGGCCGAGGCGGGGCCCGGCGGGTATCGGGCCGACCGGCGGATCGGGGGTGGGGTTAACCCCCCTGCCCGGCCTCGCGCCCCTGCCCGGCTCCCGGGCGCGGCGCGGGCGGGCCGGACCACTCGTCGGCGAGCAGCGAGTAGCGGTACGAGTCGCGCCAGGCGCCGCCCTTGTACAGGTCGTGCCGGACACGCCCCTCCAGCCGGAAGCCGAGCCGGGTGAGCACCTTGGCCGAGGCCGTGTTCTCCACGTCGACCCGGGCGGCCAGCCGGTGCAGGCCGAGCGCCCCGAAGGAGAACTCGCAGAGCAGTCCGGTGATCTCGCCCGCGTAGCCGCGGCCCCACACCGGGCGGCTCAGCACGTAGCCGAGGCGGGCCGAGCGGTACTCGCCGAGGGTGAGGGCGGCGTGCGCGACCGGCAGCGCGTCCTCCAGGTCCCCGGCGTCCCCGGCGTCCCCGGCGTCCTCGCGCCGGACGACGGCGAGCCGGTAGACGCCCCGCTCCTCGGCCATCGCCTCCTCCAGGTAGAGCTCGATCTGGTCGGCGCAGGTCTCGCGGTCGCGCGGCTCGAAGGGGAGGTAGCGGGTCACCTCCGGGTCGCCGTACAGCGCGTGCAGCGCGTCCACTTCCTCCGGGGTGTGGCGGTACTCGCGGAGGGCGAGTCTGGGGCCGGTGAGGCGTACGGGGACCATGGCTGCCGACCCTACCCGCGTCCGGCGGCTACCGTTCGGAACATGAACGACGAAGACCTGCGGCTCGCCCCGCGCACCAGGGCCGCCGACCTGCTCGCCTGGGCGGCCGGCCAGGACCGCGCGCCGGTGGCCGAAGCGCCGCTGCGCGCGGTGCTGGCGCTGCTGGAGCTGGGCGGGGGCAGGATGCACGACGGCTGGCCCGAACTCACCTCCGACGAGGTGGAGCACCTGCTGTACGAGCGGCTCCACCTCTACGTCCAACCCGCGCCGGAGCAGGACCCGCTCGCCTACGGCGAGGCCGTACGGCTGCTGGTCGACCACCAGCGGGCCGCGAAGCGGCTCAACGCCAAGCGCCAGGAGCGGCTGCACGCCGAGGCCGAGTGGCAGGGCGAGGTCGCGGCCGGGCTGCTGCACCGCGCCGACCTGGTGACCTGGCCCCGGCTGTACGCGGTGCTGCTGCACGCCCACGGGGTGGACGTGACGGACCCGGCGGCCGTCCGGGACTGGCTGGCGGGCTTCGCCGCGCTCGACGAGGAGCAGCGGCTGGCCGGGTACGAGGCGCTGACCACGACCGGCTGGCTGGACGAACCGGACGAGCAGGGCTGGGGGCCGGGCCGGGTGCTGTCCGTCGGCATGGCCACCGACGGCGCGCGGCTGCTGCTGGAGCAGGGCCTGATGCGGCGCAGCTACCGCAACCTGGCCGAGCTGAACGCGTTGGGGCGCCCGATGCCGGACGAACTGACCGGTGGCTTCGAGGAGTTCGAGGCGGCGGCGGCCGAGGCGGCGCTCGACCTGCTCGGCGAATGGACGGTGCCCGGGCTGCCGCGCCTGCTGGTGGAGGAGTTCCCGGAGCTCGCGCCGGAGCCGGGAGCGGCCGAGATCGACGCCTACCTGGCGCAGCTGCCCGCGGAGGAGCAGGAGGAGCAGGAGGAGCCGGAGGGGTCGGAGGAGCCTCAGGAGCAGGAGCAGCAGTGAGCCGACGTGGCAGGGCCCCGGGCGTGCGCCGCCCGGGGCCCTGCCACGTCCGTCGGTCCTACGGGGTGAGGCCGCGCTGCTGGAGCCAGGTCTCCGGGTCGACCGGGGCGCCGCCGCCGGGGCGGACCTCCAGGTGCAGGTGCGGGCCGGTGACGTTGCCGGTCGCGCCGACCTTGCCGATCTGCTGGCCGGCGGTGACCTTGCCGGAGCCCTTGATGATCGAGGAGAGGTGGCAGTACCAGATCTCGGTGCCGTCGGGCAGGGTCTCGACGATCCGGTAGCCGTACGAGCCGGACCAGCCGGCCGAGGTGACGGTGCCCTGGCCGACGGCGTAGACCGCGGTGCCGGTGTCGGCCGCGAAGTCCAGGCCGGTGTGCAGGTGGGCCCAGTAGCGGGCGCTCTGGCCGTAGTGGGCGGAGAGGTCGTAGTCCTTGACCGGCAGGGTGAGGGCGGCGGCCTTGGCCCGCTCGGCCTCCTCGGCGGCGCGCTTGGCCTCCGCCTCCTTGGCGGCGGCCTTGGCCTCGGCCTCCTGGGCGGCCTGGACCCGGGCGCCCTCCTCGGCGGCGGTGCGCTGGCTGTCGGCCTGCTGCTGGATCCGGGCGGCGAGCGCGAGGCCGGGGTCGGCGGCCAGGGCGACCGTCTCGTCCGGGGCCTCGACGGCGGGCGCGGCGGCCGGGGTCGCGGAGGCGAAGCCGGTGGCGCCCAGGGTGGCGGCGACGGCGGTGACGCCGAGCAGCGGGGAGGCGCCGCGGGTCTGACGCGGCATCCGGTGGCGGTTGGCCTCGGCTTCCGGGGCGTACGGCTCGGCCGGTCCGGCGGACCCGCCGTCGCGGGGCTCGGCACCGTGCGGGCCGGGGTGGTCGAGGAGCCGGGTACCGGCTGCGGGGCCGGCCGGGTGTGCCGGGGTGTGCGTCGACGCCACGGAGGCGCGCTCCTTTCCTTCCTTCGCGCCTACCGGGTTAGCTGACGGGTTCGGAGCAGGAAGGTCTCCTACGGCCGGGCCGGAGCCCCGCCGATTCACCCCAAGGAACGTGGTTCCCCGGCTCCCTGACCTGCCCGGAGGCCGGTCGGTGGGATTAGGCGACGGCGCACGGTGCCGTCTGGGTACGGCATTGACGACCGCGCTGCGTTATCAGACGTTAATCCTAGGACGCTCCGATTCCAAGCCATCCGCTCGGGGTCGCTGGGAACAGGTGATCGGACGTCAACGAACGACCCCTCAGCCACCCGGCCCATCTGAGTACTCCTACTCATGTGCGACCCGGCCGCCCCGCCGCATCCTGGCGCCATGAGCACACCGATGCAGTCACGGACCACGGCCGCGTACTTCGTCCAGGCCGTCCTCTCCTTCGCCCTCTCCGGCACCGCCCTCGCCGCCGGGATCGCCTACCTGCCGGTCGGCGGCTGGACCCGGGCCTTCCTCGGGATCGGCCTCCTCTACACCGTCACCTCCTCGTTCACGCTGGCCAAGGTGGTCCGGGACCGGCAGGAGTCCTCGGACACCGTCGCCCGGGTCGACCAGGCCCGGCTGGAGAAGCTGCTCAGCGAGCACGACCCCTTCCGGATCGAGGGGGCGTGAACGGAAGGGCGCCCCCGGTACCGGCCGGACGCTTGACGGCTAAGGCTATTAGCCTTAGCTTTATGGCTACAGGCAGAAACGAGCGAGTCGGCGGAGGCCACCATGAACGGCACCAGCACCCCGAGCACCCAGTACCTCGACGTCCCCGGCGGCCGCCTCGCCTACGACGACACCCGGCAGGGCGACGGCACCCCCGTCGTCCTCCTCCCCGGAATGCTCGACTCCCGCCGCGCCTACCGGCACCTGCACCCGCTGCTCACCGCCGCCGGCCACCGGGTCGTCACCATGGACCTGCGCGGCTTCGGCGACTCCTCGATCGTCTGGGACGACTACGGCCCCGCCGCCGTCGCCACCGACGTCCTCGCCCTGCTCGACCACCTCGGCATCGAACGGGCCGTCCTGGTCGGGCAGTCCTACACCGGGGCGACGGTCGTCAAGGTCGCCGGCGACGCACCCCAGCGGGTCGCCGGGATCGCCCTGATCGACGCCTTCGTCGAACACCGCGCCAACGCCCTCATGCAGGGCGTCATGGTCGTCATGGGCGCCGCCATGGTCCGGTGGCCCGGCGTCTGGGGCTTCTACCTGCGCAAGATGGCCTACCCCGGCCCCCGCCCCGCCGACCTCGACGGCTACGTCGACGGACTCGTCGCCGCCCTGCGCACCCCCGGCCGGCGGACCGCCACCCGCGGCCACGTCACCGGCGACTCCGCACCCGTCGGCTGGTGCGCGGCCGTCCGCTGCCCGGCCCTCGTCCTCATGGGCAGCAAGGACCCCGACTTCCCGAAGCCCGAGGCCGTCGCCGACCTCCAGGCCGAGAAGCTCGGCGCCCGCAAGGTGATGATCGAAGGGTCCGGGCACTACCCGATGGCCGACAACCCGCAGGCCGTCGCCGACGCCCTGCTGCCCTTCCTCGCCGAACTCGCCTGAACCCCCGCCCGTACGGAGAAACGAAGCCATGCCCCGCGTAGGACTGACCCCCGATCAGGTCGTCGACCACGCCCTCGCCCTCATCGACGACCAGGGCGGTGAAGCCCTCACCCTCGCCTCCGTCGCCACCCGGGCCGGCGTCGCCACCCCCTCGCTGTACAAGCACGTCAGCGGCGGACTCGGCGAACTACGGCGCCTCATCGCCGTCCGGGTCACCGAGGAGCTCGCCGACCGGCTCGCGGACGCCGCCGTCGGCCGCAGCGGGGACGACGCCGTCACCGCCGTCCTACGCGCCTACCAGGCCTACGCCACCGCGCACCCCCACCGCTACGCCGCCCTCCCCCAGGCACCCCAGCCCGACGACGACCTCACCCGCGCCGCCACCCGGCTCGTCGGCGTCATCATCGCCGTCCTCCGCGGCTACGGCCTCGACGGCCCCGAAGCCATCCACGCCGCCCGCACCGTCCGCTCCCTCGCCCACGGCTTCGCCTCCCTCTCCATCGCCGGCGCCTTCCAACTCGCCGAGGACCTCACCACCACCCACGACCGCCTCATCACCACCCTCACCACCGCCCTCCACACCTGGCCCGGCACCGCCACCCCCGCCTGACCACCCCGGGCCCACCCCCACCCGCACAGCACCTGAGCGGCGCAGGAAGTCGGCCCGGCCGACTTCTGGTGCGGCGGGGCTGCCGGTCGGCCGACTTCTCGCGACCGCAACCCCGCGAAACCGCACCGCAGAAGCCCACCGGAGCGGAGCCCGGACCGCGCGCAGGAAGTCGGCCCGGCCGACTTCCAGTGGCGCGGGCTGCTGATCGGTCGACCTGAGCGGGCAACGGCCGCCAGCCCATCGACCACCCGCGGGGCCGGAGTAGTGCGCAGGAAGTCGACCTGGCCGACTTCCTGCGCAACACCACGTAGGCAGGGGGCCTACAGGGCGACCGGCACACGCACCTCGGGCCACAGAGGAACGCGGCGGCGTCGGCGGGCGCACCAGAAGTCGGGCCCACCAACTTCCCGCGCTCGCCGCTCCCACGGAACCCCATCGCAGAAGCCCCCAGGGCAGAGCCTGGGCCACGCATTGGAAGTCGAGCCGGCCGACTTCCAGTGGCGCGAGGCTGCCAGCTAGGCCGGGGAAGCGCACAGGAAGTCGACCTGGCCGACTCCTGGCGAGGCGAGGTTGCCCGCTGGGCCGGCGCGGCCGGGGGAGACTGGCCGACTTCCTGCGCAGCACCACGTAGGCAAGGGGCCTACAGGGCGACCGGCCGCGGGCCTCGGGGGCGGAGAAGCGCTGCGGCATTGGTGGGCGCACCAGAAGTCGGCCCTATCGACTTCTCGTGCGAGGCCGGTCGAGAAGGAGCCCGGCGGGGACGACCGGGGCAGCCGAAGGGCGCGGCTCTGCCGATCGGCAGGATCAGGCGGGCGCCTCGGCGAGGAGGCCGGTCTCTCCCACAGGCGGGGGCTGTGCGCAGGAAGCGGCGGAGGGAGCACGGAGCTGCGGGCTTTGCCGGGTGACGGGCAGCCGAGAGGCGGCGGCAAGAAGCGGCGCGCCAGAAGTCGGGCGGGCCGACTTCTGGCGACAGCGGGTTGCCTGGTTGTCGAGCCGCTGGGGCGAGGGCATCGCCGTAAGGAACCGCAGCAGTGTCGGCGGCCGGCGCCCAGGTGCGCACCGGAAGTCGGGTGGGCCGACTTCTGGTGCGCGTGGGGCCGGAACGGGCTTGGTGGAGACGGGTGGAGCCCAGCAGTGGGCACCTCGGGGGAGGAGGGTTGCGGGGCGGCAGGCGGGGGCGGGTGGGAGTGGGAACTGCGCTGAGGGGGGTGGGAGGGGAGGGGTTAGTGTGGCCGGGCTGACTGGTGGTCATGACAGGGGACCGCCCACGCCTTCGCGGAGGTTCCGGGTGCCCGCACTGATAGCGAGGGTGCGGCGGTGGTACGGCCGGGTGCTGGACGGGGACGTCCGGGCCGGGCGGGTGGCGCTGGGGGTGCTGCTCGGGGTGACGGTGGTGCTGGGGGTGCTGCCGGTCCTGTTGCCGTACGGGTGGCCGCCGTCGGCGCTGGTGCTGCCGGTGGTGGGTGGCGGGCTGGTGCTGCGGCGCGGGCAGTTGCGGGTGCTGGTGTGCGCGGCGCTGGCGGGCGGTCTGCTGGGGGCGGTGGTACAGGATCCGCACGGGGTGCGGCTGGGGGTGACGCTGGTGGTGGCGGCGACGGGGGCGACGGTGCTGACCGCGAACCGGTTCCGGGACCGGCTGGGACTGCGCGGCACCCAGGGCGATTCGATGCTGCTGGAGCTGGCGGAGCACAACCGGGCCCTGGCCCGGCTGCCGGAGCGGCTGCTGGACTGGCACTTCGACAGTGCGCTGGCCCCGGCGGGCGGCACGTCGTTCTCCGGGGACTTCTTGCTGTGCGCCCACCGGCCGGAGGAGGACCTGCTGGAGCTGGTCCTGGTGGACGTGTCGGGCAAGGGCAGTCGGGCGGCGGCCCGGTCGACGCACCTGTCGGGGGCGTTCGCGATGCTGCTGGGCCGGGTGCCGCCGGAGGCGTTCCTGCCGGCGGCCAACGACCACCTGGTGCGGATGGGCTGGGAGGACGACTTCGCCACGGCCGTGCACCTGGCGCTGCACCCGGCGACGGGCCGCTACCGCCTGTTCAACGCGGGCCACCCGCCGCCGGTGCGGTTCTGCCGCCGGGCGGGCTGGGTGCCGTCGGAGCACGGCGGTCCGGCGCTGGGGCTGGTGCCGGGGGCGCCGTACCCGGGGGCGTCGGGGCGGCTGGCGTACGGGGATTCGCTGCTGCTGTTCAGCGACGGCCTGGTGGAGGTGCCGGGCCGGGACCTGGACGAGGGGGTGGGCCGGCTGTTGGCGGCGGCCGAGCCGGAGGTGCGCACCAATCCGCCGCAGCGGCAGGCGGTCCGGGGGGCGGCGGGCCGGCTGGTGGAGGCGGTGGCACAGGACGTCGCGGACGACCGGACCCTGGTCCTGGTGCGGCGGCTGAGAGCGACCGCGGACCACGGAAATGGGGTATGAAGATTTGGTGTCCTCTCCCGTTCGTAGTCCGATGCGCTGCGTGCGCCTGCTGCTCGGCTGCACCAGCGCCGCCGAGCTGCTCGGCACCGTCCTCGCCGAGGGCCCGAACTGGATCACCGGCGAGGGCTCCGCGCTGTACCTGCTGGACCCCGCCGGGATGCTCCGGCTGACCGCCTCGCACGGGCTGCCGGACTGGGCGCACGAGCGCTACGGCCTGGTCGACCCGGCCGGCGAGCTGCCCGCCGCGATGGCGCTGCGGCTGCGCCGCCCGTACCTGCTCAGCCCGGAGCACACCAGCGTCGACTACCCGAACCGGAACGCCGGCATGGGCACCGGGATGGTCGCCGTGGTCAGCCTGCCGCTGGTGGTGGACGAGCGGCCGATCGGCGTGCTGGCCCTCGCCCTGGCGCACCGGGGCACCGTCCCGGGGCGCGACCTGGACGTGCTGGAGACGATCGCCGGGGCCTGCGCCCACCGGCTGCACCACCTGCTGGACCACGTCCTCGACCACACCGGCGACCGCACCGGAAACCGCACCGCGGAGCGGCCCCCGACCGCCCCGACCGCCCCGGACGCCGCCCTGGCCCACCCGCTGCTGTCGCTCGCGGTGCGGGCCGCCGGGCACGGCGCCTTCGAGCGCGACCTGGTCACCGGGGAGAGCTACTGGGACGCGGCCGCCTTCGCGGTGGCCGGCCGGCCCGTCGACCCGGACGGGACCGCCCCGGAGCTGGAGCGGATCGTCCACCCCGAGGACCTGCCGGACGTCCAGGCGGCCCTGGCGGAGGCGCTGGCGAGCGGGGGCCGCTACCGGATCGGCTACCGGATGCTGCGCCGGGGCGGGAAGGTCGCGCGGGTCGAGGAGTCCGGCGAGGTGATGCTGGACGTGCACGGCCGCCCGGTGCGCATGGCCGGGCTGATCGCCGACGTGGAGCACCGCCGGGCGCGGGACGCCGAGCCGCCGCACGACCCGGCCGGGGCCCGGACGGCCCTGCTGCTGTCGCTGACCCGGGCGCTGTCCCGGGCGGTGACCGTCCGGGACGTCACCGCCGCCGTCACCGACGTGGCCCGTCCGGCGCTCGGCGCCGCCAGCATCGTGCTGGACCTGGTGGACGAGGGCCGGCTGCTGCCGGTCTCGCACACCGTGTACGGCGGACCGCGCCGGGCCGAGCTGACCCGGCTGGCGGACCTCTCCGAGCAGGTGATGCAGCACTCGCTGGCCCGCTCGGCCCCGCTGTTCAGCCAGCCCGGTGGCGGACCGGTGCGGCCGGACGCCCCGGCCGCCTGGGCGGTGCTGCCGCTGGTCGCCTCCGGTCGGCAGGTCGGCTCCTGCCTGATCACCTTCGCCACCGAGCGCGCGTTCGGCCGCGCGGACCGCACCCTGTACTCGACCTTCGCCGGCATCCTCGCGCAGTCCCTGGAGCGGGCCCGGCTGTACGACACCCACCACCACCGGGCCGGTGAACTCCAGCGCGCGATGCTCCCGCGCACCCTGCCCCGGCTGCCGGGGATCGCCAGCGCCGCCCGCTACCTGCCGAGCACCGAGGGCATGCAGATCGGCGGCGACTGGTACGACCTGCTGAAACTGCCGGACGGCCGGATCGGGCTGGTCATCGGCGACGTGCAGGGCCACAACGCCGAGGCGACCGCCGTGATGGGCCAGCTGCGCAGCGGCCTGCGGGCGTACGCCACGGACGGGCACGACCCGGCGGCGACCCTGGCCCGGACCAGCCGGCTGCTGTCCGAGCTGGACACCGAGCTGTTCGCGACCTGCCTCTACCTGACCCTGGACCCGGCCGACGGCAGCCTGACCGCGGCCCGGGCCGGCCACCCGGCACCGGTACGGATCGCCGCCGACGCCACGGCCGTCGAGCTGGAGCTGCCGGGCGGCCCGCCGCTGGGCGTGGACCCGGGGCAGCCGTACCCGCTGGCCACCGGCCGGCTGGCGGGCGGCGAGACCCTGCTGGTCTACACGGACGGGCTGGTCGAGGACCGGGAGGAGGACTACGACGAGTCGGTGCACCGGATGATCGGCGGGCTGGAGCTGTGGGCCCGGCAGACCGGCCCGGAGCGGATCGGCGCGGCCCCCGCGCTGGAGCGGCTGGCCGACCTGCTCACCCTGAACGTGACCGAGCGCCGCTCCCGGCCGGACGACGTGGCGCTGCTGCTCCTGCACCGGATGCCGCCCGAGGCCTGACACCCGAAGCCCGGCACCCGGCACCCGGCACCCGAGCCCGGCACCTGACGGCGCGCGCTCCTGCACCTGATGACGCCGGTTCGGCGACACCGTGCACACGGGCCCCACACATCACGGGACGCGAACCGGCCACCACGCGCCACATCGAGGGGGGTCGAAAGACCCTGGACGAACGATCGGACGGCTTGTCAGGGCCCCGCGATCGCGGTCGAACGACGCGGGAACGGCGGCGTATTGACTCGATATTGACGAGATCCAGTCACATGGCGAGATCCGTTCACACCTTCGTAGGATCATCGCCCTAGAATTCGCGGCGTGACGATGACTCAGTGGTGCGCAACGGCTACCGGCGTGCTCGCCGTCCTCGCCCTCGTGGCCGCCGCGCGGTACCGCGCCGTGTCCGTCACCCAGCGCGGCCGGGCCGACCGGCTGGCGGGCGAGCTCGCCCGGCTCCAGGAGCAGCTGGCCGCCGAACTCTCCCGCCGGGGCGCCGACCTGGCCGCCGTCCAGCAGGAGCAGGAGCTCACCGCCTCCAGCCAGCGGGCCTTCCTCAGCGTCGCCCGCCGGATCCTGGTCATGGCCCACGACCAGCAGGCCCTGCTCGACGAGATGGAGCGCACCCACGACGACCCGGCGCTGCTGGAGGGCCTGCTCAAGGCCGACCACGCCGCCGCCCAACAGGCCCGGCTGGCCCAGACCCTGGCCGTGCTGTGCGGCGCCCGGGCCGGGCGGCACTGGCCGGAGCCGGTGTCGCTGGAGGACGTGGTGCGCGGCGCCCAGTCGCGGATCCTGCCGTTCCAGCGGGTGGTCGTCCGCAGCCGGATCGAGACCGCGGTGGTCGGCGCGGCCGCCGAGGCGCTGATCCACGCCATCGCCGAACTGCTGGACAACGCGACCCGCTACTCCCCGCCCAGCACCCAGGTGTTCGTCACCCTGATGCCGGTGCACAACGGCGCGGTCATCGAGATCGACGACGGCGGCGTCGGCATGCCGGAACAGGCCGTCGCCAAGGCCGCCGCCGCCCTCGCCGGGGGCAGCAGCCTGGAGGTCTCCCGGCTCGGCGAGGTGCCCCAGCTGGGGCTGGCCGCCGTCGGCCGGCTCGCCGAGAGCTACGGGTTCCGGGTCACCCTCAGCTCGGCGCCCTCCCCGTACGGCGGCGTGCGCGTGGTCCTGCTGCTGCCGAACGCCCTGCTCACCGAGCCGCTGCCGCCCACCGTGCCCGGACTCGGGCCGGACGACCGGGCGTTCACCCCCGACCCCCGGCCGCTCGCCGGCCCCGACCACCCCGGCGCCGTTCACCCGCTGGTGGAGGCCCCGCCCACCAGCCGGGCCCCGGCGGCCGACACCCCTCCGCCGCTGCCCCGCCGGAGCCACCGGCGCGACCGTGCGAACCGACCCGCCCAGCACGCCGCTCCCCCACCCGCGCCCGAGCCGCCGTACCGCTCGGCCCGGGACGCCCAGGCGTTCATGGCGATGTTCCAGGCCGGGACGGCCAGCGGCCGGTCGGCCGCCCGCACCCGGGCCCAGGGCCCGCCCGGCCCGCACTGAGCCGGCCCGGCCCGCACCGAGCCCGCACCGAGCCCGCTCCCGTCCCGCTCCCCCGACCTCCCCCCGACTTCCCCAGCGCCCCGGAGAGTTCCATGACCACCACCCCCGATCTCGGCTGGCTGCTCGCCGACATCATCGCCGTCCCGCAGGTCCAGCACGCCGTCGTCGTCTCCAACGACGGTCTGGAGATCGGCCGCAGCGCCGACATCGCCCGGGAGGACGCCGAACGGCTCGCCGCCGCCTGCTCCGGGCTCCAGTCGCTGGCCCGCGGCGTCGCGACGGGCTTCGGCGGCCCCGGCAGCGCCACCCGCCAGATCATCATCGAGTACGGCGGCGGCTACCTGTTCGTCGTCGCCGCCGGGGCCGGCGCCCACCTGGCCGTGGTGACCAGCGAGGCGGTCGACGCCGGGCTGGTCGCGTACCAGATGCAGGTCCTGGTCGAGCGGATCGGCACCCACCTCACCAGCCCGCCGCGCGTCGACCACGCGGCGGGGGGGCACCGGTGAACGGGCCGGTCCGGCCCTACGTCATCACCGGTGGGCGCAGCCGCCCCACCCGCGCCGACCTGGCGATCGAGAGCCTGGTCAGCGCGTTATCAGATCCCCCGGCACTGCCCGAGCACGTCCTGCTCAACCGGGAGCACCGGCGCATCCTCGGGCTCTGCCACAGCCTGCTGTCCGTCGCCGAGGTGGCGGCCCACCTGGGGCTGCCGCTCGGCGTCGTCAAGGTGCTGGTCGGCGACCTCTGGGACCTCGGCGCCGTGCAGGTGCTCCCGCCCGTCCCGCAGGCCGAACGCCTGCCCACAACCCTCCTGGAAGAGGTGCTCGTTGGCCTCCGCCAACTCCGCTGAAGCCCCCGCCGACGTGCCGGCCGGACCGCAGTACCTGCCGTCCTCGGTGCAGGGCGCGGTGAAGATCCTGGTCACCGGCCCGTTCGGGGTCGGCAAGACGACCCTGGTCGGCTCGCTCAGCGAGATCACCCCGCTGCGCACCGAGGAGACCATGACCGCCGCCAGCAGCGGCGTGGACGACCTCACCGGGCGCAGCGGCAAGACCACCACCACGGTCGCGCTGGACTTCGGCCGGATCACGCTCAACTCCCGGCTCGCGCTGTACCTGTTCGGCACGCCCGGGCAGCAGCGCTTCTGGCCGCTGTGGGACGACCTGTCGCGCGGCGCGCTCGGCGCCATCGCGATGGTCGACCTGCGCCGGCCGGACGAGAGCTTCGACGTGCTCGGCCGGCTGGAGGAGCAGCGCATCCCCTTCGCGGTGGCCGTCAACACCTTTCCGGACACGCCGAGTTACCCGGAGGAGGAGCTGCGCTCCGCGCTGGACCTGCTGCCGGAGGTGCCGATCCTGTACTGCGACGCCCGGGACCGGCGGGCCTCCTACGACCTGCTGATCGACTTCGTCGACCACCTGCACCGCAGCTCGCTGCTGGAGCTCCAGCCGTGACCGCCCCCGAGCCCCCGCGGCCCTCCGGCTGCCCGGTCGCGCACGGCACCGGCGGGCCCCACGGCGCCGGCGGTCCGTACGGCACCGGCGGTCCGTACGGGACCGGAGCTCCGTACGGCGCCCCGCCCGGTGGCGGGCTGCCGGTCGGCGTCCCGCTCACCCCGCTGTACGGGCAGGCCGTCGCCGACGACCCGCACGGCCTGTACGCCCGGCTGCGCGAGCGCTACGGCCCGGTCGCGCCGATCGAGCTGGAGCCCGGGGTGGAGGCCTGGCTCGTCCTCGGCTACGCCGAACTGCTCGAACTCACCCGCAACGAGGCGCTGTTCTCCAAGGACTCGCGGCAGTGGCGGGTGCCCGCCGAGGGCCGGCTGGCCGCCGACTCCCGGCTGCAGCCGATGACCGCCTGGCGGCCCACCCTGCTCAACCTGGACGGCGCCGAGCACCAGCGGCTGCGTGCCGCCGTCTCGGACACCCTGGCCCAGATCGACCACCGGCAGCTGCGCGAGACCACCGAGGCCGCCGCCAACGGCCTGATCGACAGCTGGGGCCCGGACGGCACCGCCGACCTGATCGGCCAGTACGCCCGCGCCCTGCCGCTGCTGGTCTCCACCCAGCTGGTCGGCCTGCCCACCGGCAGCGGACCCCGGATGATCGAGCTGATCAGCCACTTCGTCGACAGCGGGCCCGAATCGGTGCGCGCCGCCGGGGAGTTCCAGAACACCCTGGTCGAACTGGTCCGGCAGCGCCGCACCGCCCCCAGCGCCGACCTCACCTCCTGGCTGCTCGCCCACCCGGCCGCGCTGACCGACGAGGAGGCGGTGCACCACCTGGTGGTGATGATGGTCGCTGGCAACGAGACCTGCATCAACTGGATCGGCAACACCCTGCGGCTGCTGCTCACCGACCGCCGCTTCCGGGCCACCCTGACCGGCGGGCGGCTGACCGTCTCCGACGCGCTGGAGGAGGTGCTCTGGCGCGACCCGCCGACCCAGAACTTCCCCGGCCGCTGGGCCACCGGCGACACCGTCCTCGGCGGCCAGTACGTCAACAAGGGCGACATGCTGGTGCTCGGCCTGGCCGCGGCCAACGCCGACCCGGCCGCCCAGGGCACCTCCTCGGCCGCCCAGGGCTCGCTCGGCGGCAACCGGGCCCACCTCGCCTGGGGCGCGGGCCGGCACGTCTGTCCGGCCCAGCACCCGGCCCGGATCATCGTCGAGACCGCGATCGAGACCCTGCTGCACCGCCTTCCCGACCTCCAACTTGCCGTACCCGCAGGCGAGTTGACCTGGCGTCCGTCTCCGTGGTCACGGGCCCTGGTCGCCCTCCCGGTGCTCTACAGCGCCTTCACCCCGCCCCGCCCGCCAGCCCCCGAAAGGCCCGCATGGACACCGCCGACGACCCCCGCGGCCCCCGCCCCGAGCCCGTCCGACCCGAGCCCGTCCGGCTCGACCCCTTCGGACGCGACCAGCACGGCGAGAACGCCCGGCTCCGGGCAGCCGGCCCGGCCGTCCTGGTGGAGCTCCCTGGCGGGGTGGTGGTCTGGGCGGTAACCCACCACGACACCCTCCAGGCGCTGCTGGCCGACCCCCGGGTCGGCAAGAACCCCCAGCTGTGGACCCTCTTCCGGGAGGGCCGGCTGCCGTACGGCTGGCCGCTGCTCAACTTCGTCACGGTGCCCGGCATGATCACCGCCGACGGCGAGGACCACAAGCGGCTGCGCGGGCTGGTCAGCCAGGCCTTCACCCCGCGCCGAACAGCCGCGCTGGCCCCCGCGATCGAGGCCCGGACCGTCGCGCTGCTCGACGGGATCGCCGCGCTGGAGGGCGAGTTCGACCTGCGCGAGCACTTCGCCTACCCGCTGCCGATGCAGGTGATCGGCGAACTCCTCGGTCTCGCGGCGGAACAGCAGGACGAACTGCACCACCTCTCCGACACCCTGGTCTCCAGCTCGGCCACCCCCGAGGCGGCGCTCGCCGCCCAGCGGGACCTCAACGCCCTGCTGGCCTCGGTGGTCGCCGCCAAGCGGGCCGAACCCGGGGACGACCTCACCACCGACCTGATAGCCGTCCGCGAGGCCGGGGACGGGCTCAGCGAGGCCGAACTCGTCGGCACCCTGCTGCTGATGCTGGTGGCCGGGCACGAGACCACGCTCAACCTGATCACCAACGCCGTCCGGGCCCTGCTCGCCCACCCCGACCAGCTGCGACTGGTGCTGGACGGCGCGCAGCCGTGGTCCGCGGTGGTGGAGGAGACGCTGCGCCACGACTCGCCGGTCGGCCAGTTCCCGCTGCGCTACGCGAGCGAGGACATCGAGGTCGGCGACGTGGTGATCCGCCGCGGCGAGGCCCTGCTCGCCTCGTACGCCGCGGCCGGGCGCGACGCCGGGCACTACCCGGACGCCGACCGCTTCGACCTCACCCGGCAGCCCGCCCGGCACCTGTCGCTCGGACACGGCCCGCACTTCTGCCTCGGCTCGGGGCTGGCCCGGCTGGAGGCGGAGACGGCGCTGCGGCACCTGTTCGCGCGGTTCCCGGCGCTGGCCCTGGCGGAGGGCGAACGGCCGGAGCCGATCGGCTCGTTCGTGAGCAACAGCGTGCGGACGCTGCGGGTGACGGTCCGGGGGACGGGCGCGTGATGCGGGCCGCCGGAACGGGCGACAGGGGTGACGGTTGCCGCCACCCGGTTACCTGAGGGCGGCCCGGTCGTTCGGCAGGGCATGAAGAAACTCGCCACCCTCGCCGCCCTCACCATGGCGGGCCTCGCCCTCGCCGCCCCGGCGGCCTCCGCCACCAGCCAGGTCGCCAGCTCGCCGGACGCCACCGGCGGCCTCACCGACGGCCTCACCCTCTCCCCCGCCGACCTCGCCCTGCAGACCGCGGGCAAGCTCCCGGTGGTCGGGCACACGGCCGACGAGGTGGAGGCCATCGGCACCAACCAGATGTCCCACCCGGGGCTCAGCGGGCAGATCGGCTGACCCACCCGCCGCCACGGGCCGCCCACCGCACCGGGCCGCCCGCCGCACCGGGCCGCCCGGACGTGCGGTGGAGCGGGCGGCCGACCGACCCCCGTCCGGTCCGCCGCCCGCTCCTGTCTGCTGCCCGCTCCTGCCCGCTGCCCGCCCCCGGGGCTCAGCCCGTGAACAGGCCGTTGAGCTCCGGGTAGGTCAGCCCGCCGTCCAGGGCGGCGTACGTACCACTCCCGTACACCTCTTCGGCCGCCCGGCGGACCGCCGCGTAGGCCACCTTGGCCAGGCCCGGGCCCAGGCTGATCCGGGCCACGCCCAGCTTCGCCAGCTCGGCGACCGTGGGTGCGCCCGGCGCCGCCAGCACGTTCAGCGGGGCCGGGACGGCCGCGACCAGGGCGGCGACGGTCTCCGGGTCGGCGACGCCGGGGACGAACACGCCGTCCGCGCCCGCCTCGACGTACGCCCGCAGCCGGCGGACCGCCTCGTCCAGCCGGCCCTCCGGCTCGCCCAGGCCGTGCAGGAACACGTCGGTCCGGGCGTTCAGGAACAGCGGGACGCCGGCCGCGTCGGCCGCCGCCCGGGCCGCCGCGACCCGCTCCGCGGCCTGCTCCGGGGTGTGGTCCGCGTCCTCCAGGTTCACCCCGACCGCGCCGGTGGCGAGCAGCGCGGTGACGGTCGCGCCGACCCCGGCCGCGGTGTCCGCGTAGCCGCTCTCCAGGTCCGCGGTGACCGGCAGGTCGACCGAGCGGACCACCTCGGCGGTACGGGCCAGCACCTGGTCGCGGTCGGCGCCGCCGCCGTCCGGGCTGCCGAGCGACCAGGACACGCTGGCGCTGGCCGTCGCCAGCGCCCGCGCCCCGGCGCCGGCCACCAGCCGGGCGCTCGCCGCGTCCCACACGTTGGCCAGCACCAGCGGCTCGCCCGGGCGGTGCAGCTCCCGGAGCAGCCGGGCCTTCTCCTGCTGGGTGGTCATCGCGGCCCCGCTCACTTCGCGGCCGGGCTCATGCGGGTGGACACGCCGATCCGGTTCCAGGCGTTGATGGTGGCGATCAGCGCGATCAGCTGGGCCAGTTCGGCCTGCTCGAAGTGCGCGGCGGCCTCGGCGTACACGGCGTCCGGCACGTGCCCCTGGGTGAGCAGGGTGACCGACTCGGTGAGGGCGAGGGCGGCCCGCTCACGGGCGGTGAACCACGGGGTCTCGCGCCAGGCGGGGAGGGAGACCAGGCGGTGGTCCTGCTCGCCGTTCTTGCGGGCGTCGGTGGCGTGCATGTCGATGCAGAAGGCGCAGCCGTTGATCATCGAGGCGTGCACCTTGACCAGCTCGGCGAGGACCGGGTCCAGGCCCTGCCGGGAGGCCCGGTCCACGGCGATCATGGCCTGGTAGAACTCGGGGGCGAGCCGCCCCAGCTGCAGGCGCAGCTCGGGGGCGGGCACGGCGTCGGTCTGGTGGGTCTCGGTCTCGTTCGTCGTCACGGTCGCCAGCCTAGGAGCCGACTGGCCCGTCCCACTGGTGCATTCGCCGCTCGGATCCTTGGGCCACTTCCGGCGCACGAACGGGCGTGCGAGGATCGCTGGTGGATCTTCGGATCCTCGGACCTCCGGATCCTCGCACCTTCCGAGCGGATCGGACCAGGGGGCGGGACCGGCGGATCGGACCGGCAGATCGGACCAGCGGATCGGACCAGGGGGACGGGACCGTGTGCACGGCGTTCATCAGCATCGAACCGGAGGCAGCGGTACCGGTGCTGCTGCTCTCCGTCCGGGACGAGTACCTCGGCCGCGCCTGGCTGCCGCCGGACCACCACTGGCCGCAGCGGCCCGAACTGCTCGGCGGACTGGACCTCGCGGCCGGCGGCACCTGGCTGGCCGTCGACCCCACCCGGCGCACCGCCGCCTGCCTGCTGAACGGCTTCGGCCCGCTCGCCCCCGCCGACAGCAGGCTCAGCCGCGGCGAACTCCCGCTCACCGCCGTCCGCGAGGGCGGGATCGGCCACCTCGACCTGACGCCGTACGACCCCTTCCACCTCGTCCAGGTCCGCCCCGACGGCGCCCGGGTCGCCAGTTGGGGCGGCGGCCGGCTCACCGAGCACGAACTGCCCACCGGGCTCAGCGTGGTGCTCAACGACGGGCTGGAGGGGATGGCGGCCAACCGCACCGCCTCCGAGCGGATCCGCTCGCTGATGGCCGCCCGCGCGGACCACTTCCGGGCCCGGTTCCGCGCCGAGCCCCGGCCGAGCCCCACCGCCGACGGCCCGACCGAGCGGGCCTGGGGCGGCTGGCTGCCGGTCGTCACCGGCGACGGGCTGGCGCCGGACGAGGACGCCGCGCTGATCCAGCGCCGGGACTTCGGCGACGGGCGGATCTGGGGCTCCTCCTCGATCTCCCTGCTGGCACTCGGGCCGGACCTGCTGCGCTACGACTTCGCGACCGCCCCGGTGCCCGCCGACGGGTCGGGGTGGCGGCGGGTGGAGGCCTGACCGGGACGGACGTGCGTCCAGGTCGTACGTCCGACCGACACGGACGTCCGAGACGGACGTACGTCCCGGCCGGCCGCCCGCGAGCGATCCGGACGTCCGAGACGGACGTACGTCCGGACCGGGTCCCGGAAAAGGACTTGAAGCTGACGCTGCGGGAGGCTGCATCGTAGGGCTCCGTCGACCCCTCGCCCCCGTAGGAGGCGCCCGATGGACCGCCCGCCCCGCACGCCCCGCCGGTCCGCCCTGCTGGCCGTCGCCCTGCCGCTGCTGGGCGTCCCGCTCGCCGCGACCGCCGGTCTGCTGCTCGGCGCCGCCGTGCACCGGAGCGTGCCGTTCGGCAGTCTGCTGGGCGCCCTGGCCGGCGCGCTGTTCGGCTGAGTCCGGGCCCGGTGACGCCCGGACATACGCTCGATGAACTTCTGGGAGCGGGCCTGCCAGGCGTCTACATGCCCGTAGTAGCTTCGCGGTGGCCACCGGGATCGGGCGGCCGCAGACCCCCGAGCGAAGGTGCGCGATGTCCACCCTGACCTACCCGGAAGCGATAGGCGTCGGCCTGCTGCAGGGTGTGACGGAACTCTTCCCGGTCTCCAGCCTGGGCCACAGCATCCTGCTTCCGGCCGTGCTCGGCGGGAAGATCCAGCAGGACCTCGACATGACCGCCGACGGCTCCCCCTACCTCGCCGCGCTGGTCGCCCTGCACCTGGCCACCGCGCTCGCCCTGGTGGTGTTCTTCCGGCGGGACTGGGTCCGGGTGGTCAGCGGCCTGGTCAGCTCGATCCGGCACCGCCGGGTGCAGACCCGGGACGAGAAGCTCACCTGGCTGCTCATCATCTCCACCATCCCGGTCGGCGTGGCCGGACTCGTGCTGGAGAAGGCCCTGCGGCACGCCCTCGGCAAGCCGCTGCCCGCCGCGGTATTCCTCGCCCTCAACGGCCTGGTGCTGCTCGGCGCCGAACGGCTCAAGCGCGGCGGCAGCGGCCGCCGCCGGGCCGGGTACGCCGCCCCCGTCGACGAGCCCGGCCTCGACCCGGCGACCGCCTCCGACGTCCGGCTGACCAGGCTCGGCTACGGCCAGGGCGCCTGGATCGGCGCCGCCCAGATCCTCGCGCTGTTCCCCGGCATCAGCCGCTCCGGCGTCACCATGAGCGCCGGCATCCTGCGCGGGCTGCACCACGAGGACGCCGCCCGGTTCTCCTTCCTGCTCGCCACCCCGGTCATCCTGGCCGCCTCGGTGCTGAAGGTGCCCGAGCTGTTCAAGCCGGAGAACTCCTCCGTGCTCGGCCCGGTCGCGGCCGGCAGCGTCGCCGCCTTCGTGGCCGGCTACATCTCGGTGCGCTTCCTCACCAAGTACTTCGAGACCCGCAGCCTGACCCCGTTCGCGGTGTACTGCTTCCTGGCCGGCCTCGGCAGCGCGATCTACCTCTCGATCTGAGCCCCCCTCCCGCGGCTCCGACAGCCCACAGTCGGCCCCGCCGGAAATCCCGCGCACCGAACAGCCGCCTCGGCGACCATGTCACCGGCAGGACAGGCGACTTCGCGAGAGGTGGAACGGTGGCAGGAACGGCGGCAGGACAGGTGCGCAGGGTGGCCGAGGGCAGGGCGGCGGTCGTCACGGGCGGCTCGCGGGGCATCGGACGGGCGATCGTCGAGCGGCTGGCGCGCGAGGGCGCGGACGTCGTCCTCGGCTACGCCACCGACCGGGCGGCCGCCGAGGCGGTGGTCGACGCGGTGGCGGCGGGCGGCGGACGCGCCTGGGCCGTACCGGCCGACCTCGCCGAACCGGGCGCCGCCGAGCGGCTGATGGCCACGGCCGAGGAGCGGCTCGGCGGGCTGGACATCCTGGTGAACAACGCCGCGCGGTCCTTCACCCCCACCCCGCTCGCGGACCTCGACGACACGGCCTTCGACGCCGTCCTGGCCGTCAACACCCGCGCCGTGTTCACCACGGTCCGCTACGCGGCCCGCCGGATGCGCGAGGGCGGACGGATCGTCAACATATCCAGCGTGAACACCGTGCGCCCCGTCCCCGGCATCGCCGCGTACGCCGCCAGCAAGGGCGCCGTCGAACAGCTCACCGCCGTCGCCGCGGCCGAACTCGGCCCGCGCGGCATCACCGTCAACACCGTCTCCCCCGGCGCCACCGACACCGACCTGCTGCGTGCCGCCAACCCGCCCGAGGCGCTCGACCGGGTCGCGGGCCTGACCCCGCTGCGCCGGCTCGGACAGCCCGAGGACATCGCCGACGTGGTCGCCTTCCTGGCCGGGCCGGACGCCCGCTGGGTCACCGGGCAGAACCTCCGGGCCACCGGCGGCCTGGGCTGACCGACGGCGCACCGACGGCGCACCGACGACAACCCGCGGGCCGTACGGCGAACTGCCGTACGGCCCGCGGGCGTTCTACCCGGTGAGCCCCAGGGCGGCCAGCCGGTCCGGGTCGGTGAGGACGTCCAGTCCGGTGATCCGGCCGCGGTGGATCGTGAAGGACATGACCGACAGCGGGCGGCCCCCGGCGAAGGACACCACGCCGGGCGAGCCGTTGACCAGCACCAGGCGCCCGTCGGCGGCGAACCGGGCGAAGGCGATCGCCTGGGCGGCGACCTCGGCCGCGCCCCGGCGCAGCACGCTCGGCACCAGCGGGCCGCCGTCGGACCGGGCCACCACCTCCGGGTCCAGCACCGTCAGCAGGGCGTCGAAGTCCCCGCCCCGGGCGGCGGCCAGGAAGGCCTCCACCACCGTGCGCTTGAGCCCGTCGTCGGTGTCTCCGGCCGGGGTGGCGCCCTGCACCCGGCGGCGGGCGCGGCTGGCCAGTTGGCGGGTCGAGGCGGCGGTCCGGCCGAGCACCTCGGCGATCCCGTCGAAGGGCACGTCGAACAGGTCGTGCAGCACGAAGGCCACCCGCTCCGCCGGGGAGAGCGTCTCCAGCACCACCATCAGCGCGATGCCCACCGAGTCCGCGACCAGGATCCCGTGCACCGGGTCCAGCGCCGCCGACCCGCTCACCACCGGATCCGGCAGCCGCACCCGCCCCTCCTGCTCGGGCAGCGGGTCCTCCCGCCGGGAGGCCCGGGAGCGCAGCTGGTCCAGACAGATCCGGCCGACCACCGTGGTCAGCCAGGCCCCGAGGTTGCGCAGCTCGCCCGTGTCACCGCGGCTCAGCCTGAACCACGCCTCCTGGACGGCGTCCTCCGCCTCGGCGACCGAGCCCAGCATCCGGTAGGCCACGGACCGCAGTTGGGGCCGCTCCGCCTCGAACCGCGCGGCCAGAAGCTCCGCTCCGGAGTTCTCCTCGCCCATCTGTCACATCCTCGTCTCGGCACCCGTCGGATCGATGACGGACACCGACCGCCCACCCCGACGGTCCCACCGGCCCGACCGGCCCCACCAGCCCCGACGACCCCACCCGATTCTGCCGAACCCGAGGGAGGACGGCCACCGCTTCGAGCACATCGGCACCCGCCGCGACAGGCGAGAATGGGGCCCGTGAACGGCTCCTGGACCGCCTTCGGCGGCGATCTGCATCTGGACCTCACCGGGCGGCGTGCTGCCGGCGCCGGGCTGCGGGCGGCGCTGGAGGACGCGCTGCGCGAGGCGGTGCAGGACGGGCGGCTGGCGCCCGGGACGCGGCTGCCGTCCTCGCGGGCGCTCGGGGAGGACCTCGGGATCGCCCGCAACACGGTGGTCGAGGCGTACGGGCAGCTCGCCGCCGAGGGGTGGCTCAGCTCGCGGCAGGGGTCCGGCACCACCGTCGCGCGGCGGGCCGTGCCGGTGCGGGGCACGCGGTCCGCGCCCGCCGGGGGGCGGCGGCCGAGCGTCCGGCACGACCTGATGTCCGGGCGGCCCGACCTCTCGCTGTTCCCCCGCAACGCCTGGCTGGCCGCGGCCCGCCGGGCCCTCGCCACCGCACCGCACGACGCGTTCGGCTACGGCAGCCCGCTGGGCCGGATCGAACTGCGCGAGGCGCTGACCGACTACCTGGCCCGGGTCCGCGGGGTCCGCACCGACCCGGACCACCTGCTCGTGTGCAGCGGCTTCCAGCAGGGCCTGGGGCTGCTGTGCGCGGCGTTGAAGGAGCGCGGGGCCCGTTCGCTCGCGGTGGAGGCGTACGGGCTGCCGCCGCAGCACGCCGTGGTGCGGGCCGCCGGGCTGGCGACCGTCCCGCTGCCGCTGGACTGCGAGGGCGCGCTGGTCGACCGGCTGGACGCCGGCCCCGCCGCCGCCCTGCTCACCCCCGCCCACCAGTTCCCGACCGGCGCGCCGCTGTCCGCCGACCGGCGGGCGGCCGCGGTGCGGTGGGCGCGCGAGCAGGACCGGTACGTGATCGAGGACGACTACGACGGCGAGTTCCGCTACGACCGGCAGCCGCTCGGCGCGATGCAGGCCCTCGACCCGGAGCGGGTGGTGTACGCGGGCACCGCCGCCAAGAGCCTGGCCCCGGGCCTGCGGCTGGCCTGGCTGGCCCTGCCGGACGCGCTGGTCGAACCGGTCGCCCGGTCGAAGGTGCTCGCGGACACGATGTCCCCGGTGCTGGACCAGCTGACCCTGGCCGAGCTGATCACCTCGGGGACGTACGACCGGCACGTGCGGCGCTGCCGGCTGCACTACCGGCGCCGCCGGGACCGGCTGGTCGCCGCGCTCGCCGAGCACGCCCCGCAGGTCGAGATCACCGGCATCGCGGCCGGACTGCACGCCGTCCTGCAACTCCCGCCCGGCGCGACGCCGGAGGCGGAGCTGCTGGCCCGCGCCGAGGCCGCCGGACTGGCCCTCAGCGGCCTCGACCGGCACCGCGCCGACCCGGCGACGCCGGGGGCGGAGCAGGAGACCGGGCCCGCGCTGGTGATCGGCTACGGGTCCCCGCCGGAGCACGCCTTCCCGGCGGCCCTGGAGGCCCTCTGCCGAGTGCTCCGCGACGCCTGACCGCGCCGGGCGGTCGGACGGGCGCCCGCCTCCGACGGGGGCGGAGACGGACGCCCGGCAGGTGGGGTCACCTACTTGTTGCGGGTGCCCAGTTCGAACAGCAGGATGATGAACCCGGCGAAGAGGTGGCAGCCCACGGTGTAGATCACCAGGCGGTGGTAGACCCGCTTGTTGGCCCACTTGCCGGCGTCGACGGTCTTCGGGCCGGCGGCGGTGTCGGGGGCACCGACGGCACCGGTGGTGGCGGCGGCGGTGTCGGCGGTGGTGGGATCGGCCATGGTGATCTCCTCCGAGGTGTTCTGACGGCTGGTCAGTGGCTCGCGGCGGGGCCGCCGCCGAGGCAGAGTTCGCCGCCGGGGCTCTGCAACAGGGTGTGGACGAAGAGCAGTTCGACGCCGGTGCCGGATGCGGCGGCGATGCAGTGCGGGGTGAGCGAGTCGTAGTGCGCGGAGTCGCCGGGGGCGAGGTGGTGGACGCGGTCGCCGAGGGTGACCCGCAGTTCCCCGCGCAGGACGTACAGCCACTCCTCGCCGGGGTGGACCCGGACCACCTCGTCCTGGACGCCCGGCGGGACGAACACCCGTAGGGCCTGCATGGCGCGGCCGGGGGCGCCGGCCCGGCGGTAGCCCCAGCCGCCGGCCCGGCCGGGCTCGATGGCGCCGCCGCGGACCACCGGGTCCGGTTCGACCAGGGCCTCGCCGAGCAGCCCGGAGACCGAGGTGCCGTAGGCGCGGGCCAGGCCGAGCAGGACGGGCAGCGAGGGCTGGCGGCGGCCGGTCTCCAGCCGGGACAGATAGGCTGGGGAGAGGCCGATCCGGCCCGCGGCGACCTCCAGGGTGAGGCGGCTGCTGAGCCGGTGCTCGCGGAGGCGGGCGGCGAGGCCGGCGACCTCCTGGTCGTCGAGCCGGCCGTCGTCGGCGGGAGTGCCGGTGGCACCGGTGGTGCTGCTGCTCATGCGTCCAGTGGACACCCGCCCTGCCGCAGGGGCAAGAAACTTGCCTCAGGGGCAAACCGCTCCGAGGGGGCTCACGGCCGGGGGATGTTCCGCAGGTTGCTGCGCGCCAGGTCGACCATCCGCCCGACCCCGCCGGACAGCACCGTCCGCCCGGCGGCCAGCGCGAAGCCCTTCACCTGGGCGGCGGTGATCCGCGGCGGGATGGACAGCGCGTTGGGGTCGGTGACCACGTCCACCAGGGCCGGTCCGGGCCGTTCCAGCGCCTCCGCCAGCACCTCCCGGACCCTGGCCGGCTCGGTGACCCGCTTGGCCGGGATGCCCATCGCCCGGGCGATGCCCGCGTAGTCCACGTCCCCGTTGTCGATCTCGTACTCCGGGTAGCCGGAGACCAGCATCTCCAGCTTGATCATGCCGAGCGCGCCGTTGTTGAGGACCACCGTCTTCACCGGCAGCCGGTGCTTGGCCACCGTGAGCAGTTCGCCGAGCAGCATGCCGATCCCGCCGTCGCCCGCCATCGCGATCACCTGCCGCCCGGGGCAGGCGAGTTGGGCGCCGATCGCGTGCGGGAGGGCGTTCGCCATCGAGCCGTGCAGGAAGGAGCCGATCACCCGGCGGCGGCCGTTCGGCCGGAGGTAGCGGGCGGCCCAGACGTTGTTCATCCCGGTGTCCACGGTGAACACCGCGTCCTCGGCGGCGACGTCGTCCAGCACCGAGGCGACGTACTCCGGGTGGATCGGCAGGTGCTTCTCGATGTCCCGGGTGTAGGCGCCGATCACGTCCTCCAGCGACTTGCAGTGCTTGCGCAGCAGGCCGTCCAGGAAGGAGCGGTCCGGCTTCGCCTCCAGCAGCGGCAGGACGGCCCGCAGGGTGGCCGCGACGTCGCCGTGCACGGCCAGCTCCAGGGCGGTGCGCCGGCCCAGCCTGGTCGCGTCGTGGTCGACCTGGACGGTGTGCGCCTGCGGCAGGAAGGAGTCGTACGGGAAGTCGGTGCCGAGCAGCAGCACCAGGTCGGCGGAGTGCAGCGCCTCGTGGCAGGCGCCGTAGCCGAGCAGTCCGCTCATCCCGACGTCGTACGGGTTGTCGAACTGGATCCACTCCTTGCCGCGCAGCGAGTGCCCGACCGGCGCGTGCAGCGCCTCGGCGACCGCCATCACCTCGGCGTGCGCACCGCGCACCCCGGCACCGCAGAACAGGGTGACCCGGCGGGCCGCGTTCAGCAGCCGGGCCAGCTCCCGCACCTGGGACCAGGGCGGCGCGGCCACCGCCTGCTCGGTGAGGAAGTGGCTGCTGCCGGTCGGCCCGGCGGCGGGCAGGGCTGCGACGTCCCCGGGGAAGGCGAGCACCGAGACGCCGTGCGAACCCAGCGCGTGCTGGATGCCGACCCGCAGCAGCCGGGGCAGCTGGGCGGGGGTGGAGAGCATCTCGCACCAGTTGCTGCAGTCGGTGAACACCCGCTCGGGGTGGGTCTCCTGGAAGAAGCCGGTGCCGATCTGCCCGGACGGGATGTGCGAGGCCAGCGCGAGCACCGGCAGGCCGCTGCGCTGGGCGTCGTACAGGCCCTGGATCAGGTGGGTGTTGCCGGGGCCGCAGGAGCCGGCGCAGACCGCCAGCCGGCCGCTGAGCTCGGCCTCGGCGGCGGCCGCGAAGGCACCGGCCTCCTCGTTGCGCACGTGCACCCAGCCGATGCCGTCCGCCCGGCGGATCGCGTCGACGACCGGGTTGAGGCTGTCCCCGACGACGCCGTAGACCCGCTCCACCCCGGCCTGCCGGAGCACCTCCACCATCTGTTCGGCCACCGCCGCCACGGGCGCACCCCTTCGCCGGGCGCCGGGCTCGGCCGGGCGCCGGTTGTCACCGGACGTGCCCACCCTCCGAGGTGCGGGCCCGCCCCGCATCCGGAGCGGGCCCGAACAGGCGAGCGACCGGCGCGGCTACTCCGCCGCCAGGTGGTCCTGCTGGCCGAGCTTGCCGGCCACCAGGCCCGCCTGGGGCTGGCGGCGGGCCGGCTCGCGCCCCGGGGGCTGGGCGCAGCGCTCCTGGGCGGGCGGGACGGTGGTGGGCAGGGTGACCGGGGTGCCGGCCTTGACCTGGACCGTCTCGCCGTCGTGCCGCAGGTGGATCACCTCGCCGCGGCGCAGGGTGTAGGTGGTGCCCTCGTGGGTGATCCGGACGCCGAGCAGGTGGCCGCGGACCAGCAGCGAGAAGCTCAGCCGCATCAGCCCGGAGGGCAGCCGGGGCCGGAAGTCCAGCGTCTCCCCGTGGTCGCGCAGCCCGCCGAAGCCGGCCACCAGGGCGATGCAGGCCCCGGCGAGCGAGGCCATGTGCAGGCCGTCGCGGGTGTTGCCGCCGAGGTCGTGGAGGTCCATCAGGGCGGCCTCGGCGGTGTAGTCGTAGGCGAGGTCGAGCTGTCCGACCTCGGCGGCGATCACCGCCTGGGTGCAGGCGGAGAGCGAGGAGTCCCGGACGGTGAGCCGCTCGTAGTAGGCGAAGTTGCGGGCCTTCTGCTCGTCGGTGAAGGCGTCGCCGCGGACCTGCATGGCGAGCACCAGGTCGGCCTGCTTGACCACCTGCTTGCGGTACAGGTCGAAGTACGGGTAGTGCAGCAGCAGCGGGTACTTCTCCGGCGGGGTGCCCTCGAAGTCCCAGACCTGGTGGTGGGTGAAGCCGTCGGCCTGGGGGTGGACGCCGAGGTCCGCGTCGTACGGGACGTACATCGCGGCGGCGGCGTCGCGCCAGGCGGCGGTCTCCTCGGTGTCCACGCCGAGCGCGTCGGCCTCGCGCGGGTGGCGGACGGCGGCCTCGGCGGCGGCGCGCAGGTTCGTCTGCGCCATCAGGTTGGTGTAGACGTTGTTGTCGGCGACGGCGCTGTACTCGTCGGGGCCGGTGACGCCCTCGATCCGGAACCGGCCGGCGCTGTCGTGGTGGCCGAGCGAGCGCCACATCCGGGCGGTCTCCACCAGGAGTTCGAGGCCGTACTCGCGCTCGAACTCCGCGTCCCCGGTGGCCCGGACGTAGCGGGCCACGGCGGCGGCGATGTCGGCGCCGATGTGGAAGGCCGCGGTGCCGGCCGGCCAGTACCCGGAGCACTCCTCGCCGCGGATCGTCCGCCAGGGGAACACGGCTCCGGCCAGGCCGAGTTGGGCGGCGCGTTCGCGGGCCAGCGGGAGCGTGGTGTGCCGCCAGCGCAGGGCCTGGTTGACGGCGCCGGGCAGGCAGTAGGTGAGCACCGGCAGGACGAAGGTCTCGGTGTCCCAGAAGCTGTGCCCGTCGTAGCCCGGGCCGGTCAACCCCTTGGCGGGGATGGCGCGTTCCTCGCTGCGGGCGCCGGCCTGGAGGACGTGGAAGACGGCGAACCGGACGGCCTGCTGGAGTTCGACGTCGCCCTCGATCTCGACGTCGCTGGTCTCCCAGAACTCCCTGAGGTAGTCGGCCTGTTCGGCGACCAGGCCGTCCCAGCCGGTGTACCGGGCGGCGTTCAGCGCGGCCTCGACCTGGTCCCGGACGGCGGGCAACGAGCGGGTGCCGGACCAGCCGTAGGACATGAACTTGACCAGCCGCAGCCGCTGTCCGGGGGCGAGCACGGTGGTGACGCTGATCCGGCAGTGGTCGGCCTCGGCCTCGGCGACGGTGTCCAGCCGCTCCGGGCCCTCGATGACGTGGTCCATCCCGGCGGCGACCCGGATGCCGCTGAACCGGGTGCGGTGCACCAGGACGGCCTTGGTGCCGCTCGCGTGGTGCGCCTCGGCCTGCAGCGGCGCCTCCAGCACGGCGGCGGCCCGCGGGTCCCCCTCGGGGCCGCCGGGCAGCTGCTCGTTGGCGACCAGTTCGGACTGGAGCACGATCCGCACCGGCCCGTCCACCGCCTCGACGGTGTACTCCACGGCGGCGATGGCCCGTTGGGTGAGCGAGACCAGCCGGGAGGAGCGCACCCGGATGGTCCGCCCGGCCGGGGAGGTCCATTCGCACTCGCGGTGCAGCAGTCCCTCGCGGAAGTCCAACCAGCGGGTGTGGCCGACCAGTTCGCCGTAGCGCAGGTCGAAGGGCTCGTCGTCCACCAGCAGCCGGATGATCTTGCCGTTGGTGATGTTGATGACGCTCTGGCTGGACTCCGGGTAGCCGTAGCCGCCCTCGCCGTAGGGCAGCGGCCGCAGTTCGAAGACGCCGTTGAGGTAGGTGCCGGGCAGGCCGTGCGGCTCACCCTCGTCCAGGTTGGCGCGCAGGCCGATGTGGCCGTTGGAGAGCGCGAAGACGGACTCGGCGCGGGCCAACGAGGCCGGGTCCAGGCCGTGTTCGGTGATCTGCCAGGGGTCGATGGCGAAGTTGTCGGCGGGACTCATGACGTCGCCCCCTCGTCGTCCGACAGCAGCTCGGCGAGGTCGTCGACGACCACGGTGGCGCCGTCGCGGCGCAGTTCGGCGGCCTGCCCGGTGCGGTTGACCCCGACCACCGCGCCGAAGCCGCCGGCCCGGCCGGAGGCGACCCCGGCCAGCGCGTCCTCGAAGACGGCGGCGTGCGCGGGCTCGACGCCCAGCTCGCGGGCGGCGTACAGGTAGGTGTCCGGGGCGGGCTTGCCGGGCAGGGACCGCTGCTTGGCGACCACGCCGTCCACGATCACGTCGAAGAGGTCCAGGATGCCCGCCGAGCGCAGCACGTCCCGGCAGTTGGCGCTGGAGGAGACCACCGCGCGGGGCAGTCCCAGCGCGCGCAGCCGGTGCACGTAGGCGACCGAGCCCTCGTACGGGGCGACGCCCTGCTCGCGGATCAGCCGCAGCACGGTGTCGTTCTTGGCCCGGCTGACGCCCTGCACGGTGCGGGTGTTCGGCGGGTCGTCCTCGGTGCCCTCGGGCAGGTCGATGCCCCGGCTCCGCAGGAAGGCCCGGGTGCCGTCCAGGCGCGGGCGGCCGTCCACGTAGGTGTCGTAGTCGGTGACGGCGTCGAAGGGGACGAACGGCCCGCCGGTGCGGGCGGCTTCGGCGCGCAGGAAGGCGTCGAAGGTGTCCTTCCAGGCCGCGGCGTGCACGGTCGCGGTCCGGGTGAGCACCCCGTCGAGGTCGAAGAGGAAAGCGCGGATGTCGTCCGGTAGCCCCAGCATGGGTGCAGTCTGCCCCGGGAACGCGGGGGATGCCGCCCATTCCCGGCGGCGCGTCGCCGGAAGGGCGGCATCCGGTCGCCCACCGCGTCCGGGGGCGGCGGTTACGGCGAGTCCGGCATCTGCGCCTCGGGCGACTGGACGACGGCGAACAGCGCGCCCTGCGGGTCCCTGACCACGGCCATCCGGCCGGACTGCATGTCGAACGGCGGCTGGAGCACCGAACCGCCGGCCTTGACCAGGGCGTCCACCGTGGAGTCGGCGTCGTCCACCGAGAAGTACGCCATCCAGTGCGAGGGGGTGCCGGACTCCAGGTACCCGGGGACCGCCTGCATGCCGCCCACCGTGCGGTCGCCGACGTTCAGCGAGTAGTAGCCGTCCATGCCCTGGATGGTGGCCGGGCGCAGTCCGAGGGCCGGCTGGTAGAAGCGGCCGGCCGCCTCGGTGTCGGTGGTGTTCAGCTCGTTCCAGACCAGCGCGCCGGGCTCGTTGACGACGCCCGCGCCGATGAAGTCCATCGCCTGCCAGACCCCGAACACCGCGCCGGTCGGGTCGGCGGCGACCAGCATTCGGCCGACCGTGCCGACGTCCATCGGCGGGTAGACCACCGTGCCGCCGGCCCCGGTGATGGCGGCGCCGGCCGCGTCGGCGTCGTCCGAGGCCAGGTAGGTGGTCCAGCCGACCGGCGGCAGCGGCTGGCCCTCGGGCGCGGACCGCGCCATGATCCCGGCGACCGGGCGGCCGTTGAGGGTGCACACGGCGTAACCGCCGAACTCGGCCGGGCCGAGCTCGCCCTGCCAGCCGAACAGGTCGCGGTAGAAGTCGAGCGCGGCCTGCTGGTCGCTCGCCATCAGGTCGATCCAGCACGGGGTGCCGGGCTGGTACGGATCGGTCACTAGGGGCATCGCTGGGCCTCCCGGAGGCGGTGGTGGCCGGCTGGGGTCGTCGGGCGGGCGGGCGGGCCCGGCCCGACCGGTACCGCCGTCCGCGCGGACGGCGGTACGACGGCGGTACACCGCCCACCCTCAGCCCGGCGCCGCGTTCCCGCCACCGGGCGGCGCCCTGGTGGGCGACCGGTGGCGGGACGGCGGCCCGGTGGCGGCCGGACGGTGGCCGGGCGGTCACTCCTCGTCGTGGCGCAGGGCGGTGACGAACAGCGGCTGCGCCTTGCCGCTCTGCGCGTAGTCCTTGAGCCGGACCAGCAGTTCGGCCCAGGTGCCGGCCACCATCGGGACGCCCTCCTCGCTGCCCGGCTGCCAGCCGCCGTGCCGGAACAGCAGCCGGGTGCGGCCCGGGTCGCCGGGCCGGTCGGCGAGCTCCCAGCTGATCCAGGTGCCGGCCCAGTGCGGCGGGAAGGCCCCGGTGTTGGCCCACAGCACCCGGTCCCGGTCGGCCCGCTCGCGGCGCAGCCGGAACGGCTCGGGGACCCCGGGGAAGTCGAACAGCAGCACCTCGCCCTCGCGGCCCACCCCGGTGGTCCACCAGCCGGTCAGCCCGTCGTGCGTGTTGAGCGCGGCCAGGACGGCGTCCCGGGAGGCGGCGATGTCGAACTGCATGGCGATCTCGGGCATGGGGTCCGCCCTTTCGGTGCCGGCGACCGGTGGGCCCCCCGCTACCGCCACCATGGCACGACCCCCGGGGCCACGCGCTCCGGGGGCCGTGCGGTCGGTCCGGCCGGTCGTCCGGCGGGTGGGATCAGCCGCCGCTGCCGTAGGTGGTGTTGGCGCAGATGTCGTCGTCCGCCGAGCGGGCGTCGTTGGTGACGGTGGTGGGCAGCGGCTGCGCGGGCGTCTGGGCGCCGGGGGTGGCGGCGGCGGACGCGCCGGCCCCCATGCCGTTGGCCGCGGCGAAGTCCTGGCCGACGATCAACGAGATGCCGCGGGAGCTGCCGGGCTCCAGGCTGGCGCCCGGGAACAGCGCGGCGAGCTTCTCGGCGTTCGCCTTCTGGCTGGAGCCGTACTCGATGGTGGTGGTCTTGTACTTGGTGCTGGCCGCCTGACCCGCCGTACTGGCCGAGTACTTGGCGCCCTTGAGCAGGTCGGTCGCCTTGCCGGCCAGGCCGTTGACGGCCGTGCCGTTGTAGACCGCGACCTTGACCGAGGCGTTGGAGGCGTCCGCGGCCGCCGCGGCGGAGGTGGCGGCCGCGGTCGGCTGGGGGGCGGCGCTCGGGCTGGCGCCGGCGTCCGGCTGCTGGCCGGTGGCGTTCTGGCCGTCGATGGTCTGGTCGGCCTTGAGGGTCTCCCAGAGCTTGTTGGAGTCCGGCTGGACCAGGTCGATGTTGGCGTCCTGGGTGCGGTAGCGCCAGGGCGCGGTCACGAACTTGAGGTCGTGCATGTCGATGTTCTTCAACGACAGGCCGAAGGAGAGCAGCTTGTCCGCGGAGTCCAGCCCCGGGTCGACGGTCAGCGACTTGGTGGCCGCGTCGGCCAGCGGCAGCAGGTTGGTGGGGCTGAGCCCCTCCTTCTTCATCTTGGTGGCGAGCGAGCTCATGAAGGCCTGCTGGCGCTTCATCCGGCCGATGTCGGAGCCGTCGCCGATGCCGTGCCGCAGCCGGACGTAGTCGAGCGCCTGCTGCCCCTGGACGGACTGCTTGCCCTGCGGGAGGACGAGGTTGCCCTTCTTGTGCAGGTTGGGGTTGATGTCGCCCTCGTAGATCGCCTTCGGCAGGCAGACGTCCACGCCGTTGACGGCCTTGGTCATCGCGGAGAAGCCGTTGAAGTCGACCACCATGGTGTGGTCGACCCGGATGCCGGTCACCTTCTCCACCGTGTTCTGGGTGCAGGCCGGGTTGCCGCCGTCGCTGCCGCCGACCGAGAAGGCGGCGTTGAACAGGTCGTTGCCGCCCTTGGTCCACTTGCCGTTGGGGAGCTTGCAGGAGGGGATCGGCACGATCGCGTTGCGCGGGATCGAGATGCCCACGGCGTGCTTGTGGTCGGCGTAGACGTGCAGCAGGATCGTGGTGTCCGAGCGGGCGCCGCCGTCCTCGCCGCCGCCGAGGTCGGAGTTGTTGCCGCCGCGGCTGTCGGAGCCGATCAGCAGCACGTTCACCGGCTTGTTGCCGTCCGCGTCGGCCTTGGCCTCGGGCGGGCGGTCGGTGGCTATCGCGTCGGCGTCGAAGGACTTGATGTTGGCGTTCAGCTTGTAGTAGATCGCGCCGCCGGCGCCCGCGATCAGCACCAGCACGCCGGCCGCGGACCAGGCGACGATCTTCTTCACGTTCTTCTTGGGCTTGGCGCCTCGCCGCGCCGCCGCCCGTCCGCCCGCGCCGCCCGCGCCGCCGGAGGTTCCGGAGCCGCCGTCCGCCCGGCCGCCGCCCTTGCCCTGGGCGGCGCGGCGGGCCTCGGCCCGGCCGCCGGAGCGCGGCCCGGGCACGCCGCCCGCCGCACCGTCCTCGGGGAGTGCCCCGGGCGCGTCCTCGCCCTGAGCCGGGCTCTCGCCCCTGCGACCTGCCATGCGCGTACCTTTCACCGACGGAAGCGACGCCCCGGACGATCTGGCGCACCGCACTCAGGGAGACGACCCGAACCGCTCCCTGGTTGTACGTACGAAGGTCGGTACAGACCGACCATCGTGGCTTCCGATCATATGGAGATCGAAGGTGATCACCGACCCCCGGTGCACCAACCACCCCGGCGGTCACGGGACGATCCCGTCACAGAACATCCGAAAAGGGCTGATTCCGGCGGGCTCCGGCGCCGGCCCGGGCGGGCCGGTGCGGAGGTCGGTCGGGGCGGGGCGCGACGGGCTCAGAGCCAGCCGCGCCGGCCGGCGAGCAGACCGGCCTCGAAGCGGCTGCGGGCGCCGAGCCGGTCCATCAGGTCGGCCATCATCCGGCGGGTGGTGCGCAGCGAGATGCCGAGGTGCTTGCCGGCCGCCTCGTCGGTGTAGCCCTGGCCGAGCAGGCGCAGCAGCTCCTGCTCCTGGCGGGTGAGGCCCTCCTCGTCGCGCTCGCGCGGGGCGCCGAAGGGGGTGGCGTCGGACCAGGTCTGGTCGAAGAGCGAGACCAGGGCGGTGAGCACGCCCGGTGACGAGATCTGGACGGCACCCTTGAGGGTGTTGGCGGGGTCGATCGGGACCAGGGCGACCCGCCGGTCGATGACCAGCATCCGCAGCGGCAGCGCGGGCACGGTGCGCACCTCGCAGCCGAGGCCGGTGAGCCACTCGGCGTGCAGGACGGTGGCCCGGTCCTTGCGCACCGCGTCCAGGTAGACGGTGCGCATCGACACCCCGCGGGCCAGCAGCTCCTCGTTGTCGGGGCGGCTGGCCTGGAGGGAGGCGGCGGGCCGGGCGCGGCCGGGCGCGAAGGTGAGCAGTTCGTCCTGGACCGAGCTGACCAGCTCCTCCATCCGCGCCGCCACGGTGGCCATGCCGAGCAGTCGCTCCAGCTGGCTGTCCTCGGCCGACTCGTCGCGGAACTGGGCGAGCATGCCGGAGATCTCGGCCTGGCGCCGCTCGAACTCCAGCTGGGCGCGCTGCTGGACGGATTCGTAGTACCGCAGCAGGGCCGGCAGTCCGACCCGCGGGTCGACCGGCCGCAGGCCGCCGGAGGGCGTGCCCGGGGCCTCGACCTCGGAGGGGCGGAGCAGCCGCAGGTCGGCGAGCTGGTCGAGCGCGGCACGGACCTGCGCCCCGCCGAGGCCGAGTCTGTCGGCCAACCCCTCGACATCCAGCTGAGGATCCGTCAGCATCAGTCGATAGACCGCCTGCGCGGCATCGTCGATCCCCCGCGTCATCGGCGCACCACTCCCCCGCAGCCGGTACCGGTTTCCCGGCGCTCGGCCGGACAAGTCCGCTGCCCGATCATGCCAGGACGGGCAGGTCAGGACAACTGCGGAAGCGTTTCTTTCGGGGCTCCGGATCGACCGGCCGGGATAAGGGTAATGAGAAGGCAATGGCACCAAGGTGCCACCGCGATCTTCCTGCCGCCCCGAACACCTTCCGGCGGCCCTCGGCATCCTCCAGACTTTCGGTTGTCGGGAAGCCGCGAGCTCCCCGACCGGGCCCGCCGATGATTACGGACCGTCATCACCGACGGCCGACCGATCAGGTCGGTGAATTGGCCGGCACCCGCTTCCGCACCGCACTTCGTCCTGGGGGACCCTCATGCTGCTTTCCTACCGCAAGCTCGCCTGTACCGCCGCCGTCTCCGCCGTCGCCGCCGCCTTCGCCGGTGGCGTCCTGGCCGGTGCCGCGTACGCCACGCCGGGCTCCGCACCGGCCGTCGGCCCGGCCACGGCCTCGGTGCAGCAGTTCACGAACGGCCTCACCGCCCACCTCCGCGCGTCCCGGTCGGAGATGCTCCAGGGTGCCGCGACCCCGGCCGACTGGCACTGGAACTGACGGCCGCTTCCGCAGGCCACGGCACCTGACGCCGTCCCCGCCACCACCGGCCGACGAGCAGTCCGGCCGGACGGCGGGGAAGGCCCGTCGGCGGAACTCCGGACCGCCGCATAAATTGAACGTGCAACAATCCGCCAGGAGCGACAGTGCCGGTTATCGAACCGATCGTGCTGGACTTCTTCGGCTCGGAGATCGCCCTCGTCCAGGCCGACCGCGACGAGATCTCGTTCCATTTCGGGCCGCACCTCACCGGGATTTCCCGGGACCCCGACCAACTGCGGGTGGAATTCTCCCGTTCACCGGGGAAGGACGCGCCCGGCGATTTCCTGGTGCGCCGCAGTGACGGAACGCCATTGCTGCGCCGCACCTTCCGGGGCTGGGGCAACGTCCCGGGCGCGGTGCCGCCGTTCGCGGCCCTCCAGGACCGGTTCTGCCTGGCCCCCGCCGTGGTGCTGGCCAAGGGCGGCGCCACCGTGGCGCTGCTCGGCGGACCGTACTCGGAGCAGGCCAACGTGGGCGCCGCGCTGGCGCAGCGCTCCTGGGAGTTCGTCTCCGGACGACTGCTGGTGCTGGACCGCCGCACCGGGCACGTCCTGCC
The DNA here is from genome assembly GCF_042896295.1 of Kitasatospora sp. NPDC001309. NCBI lineage: Bacteria > Bacillati > Actinomycetota > Actinomycetes > Kitasatosporales > Streptomycetaceae > Kitasatospora > Kitasatospora sp. NPDC001309. The sequence goes on from NZ_JBIAXC010000044.1 coordinate 59,139, forward strand.
CTACCTCGCGCCGCTGGAGGCGCGCGGGCCGGCCGCGGCCTGGCTGCGCGGCGCCGGACTGCCGGACGGCACCTGGCGCACCGTCACCTCGCCGGTCGGCGGCGAGGTCCTGCTGGTGCGGCCGGAGAGCCTCGGCCCGGTCGTCCCGGTCCGGGCCCGGCTGGCCCCGCCGGCGCTGGTCCGGCTGTGCCGCAGCGACGACGAGGAAGTGCGGCTGGCACCATGGGAGTTCACCACCAGGACCTGGCCGGCCGGGTCCTCGGGACTGCTCGCCGACGCACCGACCCACTGCCTGCACCTGCCCGGCGTGAGCGGGGCGGAGGAGGCCGCCGGACTGATCGATCACGCCATGACCAAGGAGAAGGACGACTCGTGCCTCGACGTACCGGCTATGCCATCGGCGCACCGTGCTGGGCTGACTGCATCACTCCCGATCTGAGCGGCAGCCGGGAGTTCTACGCGGCGCTGTTCGGCTGGGAGTTCGTCACCGAGTCGCCGGACTACCAACTGGCCGTGCTGGGCGGGGAGGTCATCGGCGGGTTCGGCGCCGCACCGGTCGGGCTGCCGCCGCAGGCCGCGTGGAACGTCTACCTGGCGACCAAGGACGCGGAGCACTGCTGCGTCCAGGTCGGCCGGCTGGGCGGACGCGTGGTGATGCCCCCGGTGCCCGCCGGGGAGAACGGCCGGCTGCTGCTCGCCGTCGACTCCTCCGGGGTCACGGTCGGCTTCTGGGAGGGCGCCCGGGCCGAGGGCGTGGTGCTCGCCGACGAGCCGGGCGCGATCTGCGGCCACGAGCTGCGGGTGCCGTCCGCCATCCAGGCCGAGGCGTTCTACGGGCCGCTGTTCGGCTACCGGCTCGGCGCGGAAGGGGAGTTCACCCTGGACGGCTTCGCCCACGCCCGCGTGGTGGAGAGCGACCAGGGCCGTCCGTGCTGGCTGCCGCACTTCGGCGCGGCCGACCCGGCGGACGCCGTCCACCGGGCGGTCCGGCTGGGCGCCCGGCTGGTGCGGCCGGACTCGGACGAGCCGCCGGTCCTGCGGGACCCGTGGGGCGCGGAGTTCGGGCTGGTGGCGGCGGGCTGAGCCGGCCGGGCGCGTCGGACGGCCCGCCCGGCCCGCGGCCACGGTCACAACGCCTTGACCGCGGCGCCCAGTTCGGGCCGGCCCTTGATCGCCAGCTTGCGGTAGATCCGGCCCAGGTGGGTGTCCACCGTGCGCTTGCTGAGGCAGAGCCGCTCGGCCACCTCCAGGTTGCTCAGGCCCTGCAGCACCAGCTCGGTGACCCGGCGTTCGCTCGGGGTCAGCCGGACCGGACCGGCGTCCCGGGTGCCGATCGCCGGGCCGCCGCGCTCCTCGGCCGGGCGCGGCCGGGCGTCGCCGCCGGGCAGCGGGTCGGCCGCGATGGTCCGGGCGGCGGCGTGCTCGCCGAGCGCCTGGTAGGCCTGGGCCGCGTGGGCGCGCCACGGCACGCAGGCCGGATCGGCCACGCCGCGGGCGGCCAGCTGGTGGCCGCACTCCAGGAAGAGCCGCAGCGCCTGCTGGTGGTCGCCGCGGTGCGCGGCGACCAGGCCGCGGGCCTCCAGCAGCACCGCGCGCAGCAGCGGGTGCGCCTCGGCGGGCAGGTCGACCCCGGCCAGCGCGGCGGCGTCCACCGGCAGGCCGCGGCGCAGCCGGGCCCGGACGGCCAGCGCCAGCGCGGCGCCCGCGAGGTCCTCGGCCCGGATCTGCCGGGCCAGGTCGGCGGCCTGCTCGGCGTCGGCGAGGGCGGCGTCCGGCCGGCCCTGCCGGTGGGCGATGTCGGAGCGGGCCAGCAGGGCGAGGGCCAGTTCGCCGCGGTGGTTCCAGCGCCGGGCGGAGCGGACCGCCCGGCCGGCCCAGGCGGCCGCCTCGTCCAGCCGTCCCGTCCAGGCGTAGGCCATCGCCGCGCCCAGCACCTCCGTACCGGCCTCGGCGGGCGAGACCCGGCGCACGCAGCGCCCGGCCAGCCGCACCGCCGTACGGGGCTGGCCCCCGGCGGCGGCCAGCGCGGCCAGCGCCCCGAGCAGGGCGGTGCCGGCGGGCTCGGCCGGCTCGGCGCGCAGCGCGGCCAGGGCGGGCCGCAGGGCGGTGCGCCGGCCGGTGAGGGCGGCCTGGGCGGCGAGCGGCAGCAGCAGTTCGGCCGGGGGGCCGGGGGTGGCGGCGAGCGCCGCGGCGGCCTCGGCGAACGGGACGGCGGCGGCGCCGGCCGAACCGAGGGCGAGCACCGGCCCGGCGAACGGCCGGAGCAGCCGGGCCCGTTCGGCCGGGTCGGGGGTGGCGGCGAGGCCGGCGGCGCAGCGGGCGGCGGCGGCCACGTCGCGGTGGAGTTCGACGGTGCCGAGCTGCCCGGTGAGCGAGCGGACCAGCTCCGGGTCGGCGGCGTCGGCGAGGGCGCGCTGGAGGTAGCGGGCGGCGTCGTCCCAGTGGCCGTCGGCGGCGGCGTCCCGGGCGGCGGTGCGCAGGACGGGGACGGCCCAGTCCAGCCCGGTGGTGCCGGAGGACATCAGGTGTTCGGCGGTGCGGGCGGCGGGGGCGCCGAGCCGGGCGAGCAGGGCGGCGGCCCGCTCGTGCAGGGCGACCAGGACGCGCGGGTCGGTGCGGGCCAGCACGGCGGTGCGGACCAGCTCGTGCCGGAAGGTCTCCGGCGGGCCGGGTTCGATCAGGTCGGTGCGGTGCAGCGCCTCCCGGGCCTCGTCGGCGAGGAGTTCGCCCTGGCCGGTCAGCAGGGCGGCGGTGGCGAGGTCGGCCCCGGTGCCCAGGACGGCGAGGCCGGTGAGCAGTTCGGCGGCCCGGGGGTGGCTCTGCCGCAGCCAGCTGAGGGTGGTGTCGGCGAGGGTGCCGGCGCCGATCCGGCGGACCTTGTCGAGGTCGGGCGAGCCGGGGTTGATCCGGGCGGCGGCCAGCCGGGCGGTGAGCTCCTCGACCACCAGCGGGTTGCCGCGGGAGAGGTCGTGGCAGACGGCGGCGAGTTCCGGGTCGACCGGGGCGTCGAACTCCTCGGCGACCCGCTCGGCCACGCAGCTGTCGCAGAGCGGGCCGGGGGTGAGGGTGCGGGCGTGGCGCAGGGCGGCGAGTTCGGCGGCGAGCGGGTCGGCGGCCTCGTCGGCGGTGCTGGCGAGCAGGGCGACGGGCAGGCCGTCGAGCCGGCGGGCGAGGTAGGAGAACCACTGGCGGGACTCCTCGTCGGCCAGGTGGAGGTCGTCCACGGCCATCACGACGGGGGTCCGGGCGGTGAGCGAGCGGGCCGCGTGGAAAAGGTCGTTCAGCACCCTTTCGCGCCCGTTGCCGACGTTTTCGGAACCCGCCGGAAGGGCTCTTCCGAGGGCGTCCGGCAGATCTCCGGCGAGGGCCGCCCCGGGGAATTCCCCGGGTGATTCGCCCAGGAACTGCAGGCTTGGCGCCCCACTGGTTGTCATGCGCATGAAGGGATCGAAGAGCTGACGCACCACGCCGTACGGAAAGTCCCGCTCGTTGTCGTGACATCGGGCCCGCAGCACCACCGCGCCCTCCGGCAGCCGGGCCAGCGCGGCCCGCAGCAGCGCGCTCTTCCCGGCCCCGCGCGCGCCCCTGACCAGCACGACCGCGGACCGGCCGGCGGCCGCCCCGGCCACCGCGCGCGCCAGCTCCGCCAGCTCCGTTTCCCGGTGCAGCAAAACTCCAGTCGGCACCGCAACCCCCCGTCGTACCCGCGTGCGGACACACCAGTATCGCCCGCCGCGCCCCCCTGTCAACGTTCCGGGCGAATACGTACCGGGATACGTACCGGCCGAACGGAATACGCAATTCCACGCGATGCGTAACTCGACGGCGCCGACGGATATGCAGTATGTACAGCCCAATTGGCGCCGTGCTCGAATACTCACGACGAACTTGTGAACACAGGGGGATGACTGATGGAGCGACCGCGGCTCAAGGCCCATTTCCTCACCGAGACGGTGGGAGAAAAGGTCTTCCTGCTCGGAGAGGGGCAGGACTACCTCGTCCCGGGGGCCGCCGCGGTGCGCCTCCTGCCCTACCTGGACGGACGGCGCACCGTCGCCGAGATCCTCCAGGCACTGGGCACCGAGGTCCCGCTCGGCCAGGCGCTGACCGCACTGCGCCGCTACGAGGCCGCCGGGCACCTCGCCGAGGGCCGGCCCGAACTGCCGGACCACGTCCTCGCCTACTGGGACGCCCAGGGCGTCGACCCGGCCGTCGCCCTGGAGGCCGCCCGGGCCACCGAGCTGCTGGTGCTCGCCCTCGGCGCCGCCGAGGCCGCCCCGCTGGTCGAGGCGCTCACCGCCACCGGCCTGCGCGCCCGCGCCGTCACCGAGGACCAGGCCGTCACGGGCGGCCCGGACACCATGGTCGTCGCCCTCACCGACGACTACCTCGCCCCCGCCCTGGAGCGGCTGAACACCGCCCGGCTGGCCGACCGGCGCCCCTGGCTGCTCGCCAAGCCCACCGGCACCTCGCCCTGGCTCGGCCCGCTGCTGCGCCCCGACGAGACCGGCTGCTGGAGCTGCCTCGCCCAGCGGATCAGCGGCAACCGCCAGGTCGAGCGCTACCTGGCCGGCAAGCGCGGCGAGACCGTGCCGCTGCACCCCACCCGCGCCGCCATCCCGGCCGGCCCGGCGATGACCGCCCAGCTGCTCGCCACCGAGACCGCGCGCATCCTCGCCGACGAGTGCTGCTCCGCCCTCTCCGGCACCATGGTCAGCCTCGACCTCAACACCCTGCAGACCACCGAGCACACCCTGGTCCGCCAGCCCCAGTGCCCCGACTGCGGCGACCCGGCGCTGCTCACCGAGCGCAGCCCCAAGGTCGTCCTGCAGCCGAGCCCGGCCCGGCACACCACCGACGGCGGCTACCGCGTCCAGGCCCCGCAGTTCACCTACGACCGGCTCAAGCACCACATCAGCCCGCACCTGGGCGCGATCACCCGGCTCGGCGCGCACGACGACACCGGCAACGGCATCACCTACAGCTTCACCGCCGGCCACAACTTCGCCATGGTGAACGACAACATGGACCTGCTGCGCCGCAACATGCGCGGCCAGAGCGGCGGCAAGGGCCGCTCCGAGATCCAGGCCAAGGTCAGCGCGATCTGCGAGGCGATCGAGCGCTACTCGGCGGTCTGGCGCGGCGAGGAGCCGGTGGTGCGCGCCGCCTACCGCGACCTCGACCCGGCCGTCGCCGTCCACATGGACGCCCTGCTCCAGTTCTCCGACGCCCAGTTCGCGAACCGCGCCGAGTGGAACGCCGACCCCAAGCACCGGCTGCACCTGGTGCCCGACCCGTTCCCGGTCGACGCCGAACTGGACTGGACCCGCGCCTGGTCGCTCACCCACGACGAGGAGCGGCTCGTCCCCTCCGGCTACGCCTGGTACGGCCACCCCGACCTCCAGCAGCACTTCTACTGCGTCGGCGACTCCAACGGCTGCGCCAGCGGCAACACCCTGGAGGAGGCGATCCTCCAGGGCTTCTGCGAGGTCGTCGAGCGCGACGCGGTCGCCCTGTGGTGGTACAACCGCACCGCCCAGCCCGAGTTCGACCTCGACTCGCTGAACGACCCGTACGTGGACACCATGCGCGCCTTCTACGCCTCGGTGGACCGCGAGCTGTGGGTGCTCGACCTCACCTCCGACCTCGGCGTGCCGGTGTTCGCCGCGATCTCCCGGCGCGTGCACGAGGTCGAGGACATCATGGTCGGCTTCGGCGCCCACCCGGACCCGCGGATCGCCGCGATCCGCGCGCTCACCGAGGTCAACCAGTTCCTCCCGTTCATCGACCGGCGGGACGAGAACGGCGACACCCTCTACCGCACCGACGACCTGGAGACCCTGGAGTGGTGCCGGACGGCCACCGTCGCGGACGAGCCCTGGCTGCTGCCGGGCCGTGACCTCGCCGCCACCACCCTGGCCGACTTCGCCCCGCTCGACGGTGACGACCTCGCCGGACACGTCCGGGACTGCGTCGACCGCGCCCGCCGGGCCGGGGTCGAGGTGATCGTGCTCGACCAGAGCCGCCCCGACCTCGACCTCGCCGTGGTCAAGGTGATCGCCCCCGGCATGCGCCACTTCTGGCGCCGCCTCGCCCCCGGCCGGCTCTACGACGTGCCGGTCCGCCAGGGCCGACTGGCCGCTCCGCAGACCGAGGAGCAGCTCAACCCGAAGAACGTCTTCTTCTAGGAACGGCCGGGTACCGACGCGATGACCACCGCCCTTGACCGGATCCACCTGCCCGCCGCCGCCCGTACGGTGCGCCGGCTGCGGCTGCGCCCCGACGGCGCGTTCGCCCCGCTCGGCCCGAGGGCCGTCCGGCTGACCGCGCCGGTCGGCGCGCTCGACCTGCCCGACCTGGCGCCCGGCGCCCGGGAGGCGGTGGCCGCGCTGGCCGCCGGGGAGCACACCGAGGAGGAGCTGGCCGCCCTGGTCGCGGCCCGGGACGGCGACACCGGGCTGCTGCGCTGGCAGCTGGCCCGCCGCCGGCTCGGCACGGCCGGGATGCTGGAGCACTCCGTGCACCTGGCCGTCGACGGCCCGGACGGCGCCGCCGGCACCGAGGAGCCGCTGGCCCGGCTGCGCCCGGTCGGCCGGGGCGCCGCCGAGCCCGGCCCCACCCCGGACCCGACCGGGCAGGTGAAGCTGTCCCGCTTCGCCACCGCCGCGGTCGAGGACGGCGCCCTGCTGGTGCGCTCCCCGGGCAGCCCGCTGGCCGTCCAGCTGACCACCCGGGCGGCCGGCCTGCTGGCCGCCCTGGCCGGCTGGACCAGCCCCGCCGCACTCGCCCAACTCCCCGGCGCCCTGCCGCTGGACGCCGTCCGGCAGACCCTGCGGCTGCTCGCCGCCGCCGGGCTGCTGGCCTACGGCGCCCCCGGCGCCGAGCCCGAGGCCGAGGAGCAGCGGTTCGCCCAGTGGACCGCCGCCGACCTGGCCTTCCACTCCCGCACCCGGCGGCCCACCAGCGTGGCCGGCTACGGCGGCACCTACCGCTTCGGCGACCGCTTCGCCCCCGAGCCCGCCTCGCCCGCGCCGTTCGCGGGCGAGAAGGTCGCCCTGCCCGTCCCCGACCTGGACGAACTCACCCGCACCGACCGGCCGTTCACCGAGGTGCTGGAGCAGCGCCGCTCGGTGCGCGACCACGACGAGCAGGCGCCGATCACCCTGGAGCAGCTCGGCGGGCTGCTCTACCGCAGCGCCCGCCGGCGCCAGACCTTCACCGGCGGGGACGGCCAGGAGCTGGCCGACCGGCCGTACCCGAGCGGCGGCGCGGTGCACGAGCTGGAGCTGTACCCGCTGGTGACCTCCTGCGCGGGCCTGGAGCCCGGGCTGTGGCACTACGCGACGGACCGGCACGAGCTGGAGCTGGTCAGCGCGCCGAGCCCGGCCACCGCCCAACTGGTGAAGAGCGCCCGCGAGTCCTGCCTGATGCAGACCGACCCGCAGGTGGTGCTGCTGGTCACCGCGCGGTTCGGCCGGGTGATGTGGAAGTACGAGACGGTCGCCTACCCGCTGGTCCTCAAGCACGTCGGCGCGCTCTACCAGACCCTCTACCTGGTCGGCACCGCGATGGACCTCGCGGTCTGCGGCCTCGGCGGCGGCGACGCGGCCGACTTCGCCGCGGCCAGCGGCCTCGACTACTTCACCGAGGGCACCGTCGGTGAGCTGGTGATCGGCAGCCGGCCGCCGACGCTGCGCCAGGACGTGGGCGTCCCACGGAGAGAAGCCAGAAGATGAAGTTCCGTTTCAAGGCGCTGCAGCGGATGCGCGAGCCGGACGAGCTCGACTCGCCGACGCTGCTCGCCGCGCCGCGGGGCTGGATCGCCCTGTTCGTCGTGATGATCACCATGGCCGCCGCGCTGCTGTGGACCTTCGCCGGGACGATCCCGATCACCGTGGACGCCCCCGGCCTGCTCACCCACCCGCACGGCACCGCGATGATCCAGAGCCCGTTCGGCGGGATGGTCCGCACCGTCCTCGCCAAGCCCTCCGACCAGGTCCGGCAGGGCCAGTCCGTGGTGCGGGTCGAGGACACCGAGGGCCACAGCCGGGAGATCACCAGCCCGTTCGGCGGGCGGGTGGTCGGCCTGTCGGTCACCGACGGCCAGGTCGTCGCCCCCGGCTCGCCGGTCGCCTCGGTCGAGCGGGTCGACGACCCGCAGGAGCGGATGGTCGCGATGGTCTTCGTACCGGCGACCCGCACCGTCGGGCTGGAGCCCGGCGACCAGGTCGACCTCAACGTGTCCACCACCCCGGCCGGCGCCTTCGGCCTGCTGCGCGGCACCGTCAGCTCGGTCAGCCCGTACGCGCTCACCCGGGAGGCCGTCTCCGGCCTGGTCGGCGGCGACCTCGCCGCCCAGCGCTACCTCGGCAAGGACGCGCCCCGGCTGGTCGTCGTCGACCTCACGCCCGACCCGAACACCCCCAGCGGCTTCGCCTGGACCTCCCAGAGCGGCCCGCCGAACCCGCTGGGCACCCAGGTCGCCGTCACCGCCACCATCAACGTCGGCGAGCAGACCCCGTTCAACCTGATCCTCGGCCGCTGAGAGGAGGCACCGATGACCGCCACCGTCCCGGAGAGCACCCGGGCCTCCGCCCCCGTGCCGGAACCGGACCCCGAGAAGCCGAAGCGCCGCCGCGGCCGCCCCACCCGGGCGGCCGCGCCGCGGCGCTGGCGGCACGCCGTCCCCACCGTCCTGCAGATGGAGTCGGTGGAGTGCGGCGCCGCCAGCCTCGCCATGATCCTCGGCTACCACGGCCGCTGGGTCCCGCTGGAGGACCTGCGCGGCGTCTGCGGGGTCTCCCGCGACGGCGCCCGCGCCTCCACCCTGCTGAACGCCGCCCGCACCTACGGGCTCACCGCCCGCGGCTACCAGACCGAGGCCGAGAAGCTCCGCGATCTCGACGGCCCGGTCATCATCTTCTGGGCCTTCCAGCACTTCATGGTCGTCGAGGGCATCCGCACCCGGTACGGCCGCACCGTCGTCGCCGTCAACGACCCGGCCAGCGGCCCCCGGCTGATGGAGTGGGACGAGTTCGACTCCGGCTTCACCGGCATCGTGCTCTCCTTCGAGAAGGGCCCCGACTTCGAGCCCGGCGGCGACAAGGGCGGCATCGGCCCCGCCCTGCTCGAACGCCGGCTCCCGACCGGGCGCGCCATGCCGCTGGTGCTGCTCGCCAGCCTGCTGCTGGTGCTGCCCGGCATCGCGATCCCCGCCTACACCCGGGTGTTCATCGACCGGGTCCTGACCGGCAGCGGGAGCGGCTACCTCCTGCCGCTGCTGGCCGCCATGACCGGCACCGCCGTCGTCGTCTTCGTGCTGACCTCCGTCCAGCGGCACTACCTGCTGCGGATCGAGATCCGGATGGGGCTGGTCAGCTCGGCCCGGTTCTTCCGCCACCTGCTGCGGCTGCCGGTCGACTTCTTCCTCCAGCGCCGCCCCGCCGAGGTCGCCAAGCGGGTGTCCGGCAACGACGTGGTCGCCGAGATCCTCTCCCGCGACCTCGCGCTCACCGTGATCAACCTCGGCCTGGTGCTGTTCTACGCGGCAGTGCTGATCCGCTACGACATCCTGCTCGGCCTCGTCGGCGTCGGCATGGCGCTGCTCAACGTGGTCGTGCTGCAGGCCGTCGCCCGGGCCCGCACCGACGCCGTGGCCGCGCTGCGCACCGACCGCGGCAACCTCACCGCGACCACCTTCACCACCCTCTCGCTGATCGAGACCGTCAAGGCCACCGGCGCCGAGCAGGACGCCTTCGGCCGCTGGGCCGGCTTCCTCGCCAAGGTCGTCACCGCCAAGCAGAAGCTCGGCATCCCCAGCGCCGTGCTCACCGTGGTGCCGCCGATGCTCGCCGCGCTCAACAGCGGGCTGATCCTGCTGGTCGGCGGCCAGCGGGTGGTGGACGGCGCGATGAGCGTCGGCATCCTGGTCTCCTTCCAGACCCTGCTGGCCGCGCTCAGCCGCCCCGTCACCCAGCTCACCAACCTGGGCGGCCGGCTCCAGGACGTCACCGCCGACATCAAGCGGCTGTACGACGTCGAGCGCTACCCGGTGGCCGCCGCCTTCGCCCGGCCCGAACCGCCCGCCGGGCCCAAGCTCGACGGCACCCTGGAGTTCGAGGACGTCCGCTTCGGCTACAGCCCGCTCTCCGAGCCGATCATCAAGGACCTCAGCCTGACCGTCGTCCCCGGCCGCCGGGTCGCCGTGGTCGGCGGCTCCGGCAGCGGCAAGTCCACCCTGGGCCGGCTGCTCACCGGCCTGTACGCCCCGTGGTCCGGCCGGATCCTGCTGGACGGGCGGCCGCGCGAGGAGATCTCCCGCACCGTGCTGGCCTCCTCGCTGGCCTACGTCGACCAGGACATCTCGCTGTTCGAGGGCACCGTCCGGGACAACCTGACGCTCTGGAACGAGGACGTCCCCGACGAGGCGGTCACCGCCGCGCTGCGCGACGCCGCCGTCTTCGACACCGTGATGACCCGCCCCGGCGGCATCCACAGCCCGGTCCTGGAGGGCGGCCGCAACTTCAGCGGCGGCCAGCGCCAACGGCTGGAACTGGCCCGGGCGCTGGCCGGCGAGCCCACCCTGCTGGTGCTCGACGAGGCGACCAGCGCGCTCGACCCGGAGACCGAGCGGGTGATCATGGACAACCTGCGCCGCCGCGGCTGCGCCTGCCTGATCATCGCCCACCGGCTCTCCACCGTCCGCGACGCCGACGAGATCATCGTGCTGCACGAGGGCTCCATCGTCGAACGCGGCACCCACGACGAGCTGTTGGCGCTCGGCGGGCACTACACGGCGCTGATCGAGTCCGCGCGCCGCGAGGAGGAGGACGAACTGTGAGTCTGTCCACCGAGGCGTTCTCGCCCGTCCTCACCGGGGCGGCCGAGTCGCGCTCCGACCGCTACCTCGTGCTGGACGACCCCGGGCAGCTGCTGCTGGTCCGCTCCGGGGCCGTCGACCTGTTCGCCGTCCACCTCGACTCCGGTGCGCCCCGGGGGCGTTGGCACTTCCTCTGCCGGATCGAGGCGGGCACCCTGGTGCCCGGCGCGGCCGCCGACGGGGCCCGCCGGGGCATCGTCGCCCGCCCGGTGCTCGGCGCCGACGCGGCCTTCCTCGCCGCCTCCCGGGTCGAGGCGCTGTCCGCCGACCGGAGCCGGGACCAGGACGGACCGCGGCTCGCCGCCGACCAGTTCCTGGCCGGCCTCGCCCGCGGCCTCACCGCGCTGGCCGGCGCGCTGCGCGACACCCTGCCGCCGCGCGAGTTCACCCCGCTCGACCCGGCCGGGCCGACCGCCCTCAAGAAGGGCCAGGCCCTGCGCTCGGTGGACGGCCTCCAGTGGGTGCGGGTCGAGCAGGGCGGCGTCGAGGCGCCCGAGGGCGCGACCGGCGAACTCACCGAGGGCGCCGAGGTCCTGCTGACCGAACGGGACTGGCTGGTCGCCACCGGCCCGGCCACCGTACGGGCCCGCTCCCCGCGCGAACTGCTCGACCGGGGCGGCCTCTGGGAGCGTCTGGCCGACCACTGCGGGCGACTGCTGGACACCGTCGACCGCCGGATCGAGGGCCGCCGCGGCACCGAGACGGAACAGATCGCCACCCGCCAGGAGCGCGACGCCGGCACCCTCGCCGACTCCGCGCGCGGCTTCGAGACCATCCTGCGCGACACCTCCTCCCGGCTGCGGATCGGCGACGCCACCGGCGACGAGCCCACCCTGGCCGCGGCCCGGCTGGTCGCCGCCCACGAGGGCTTCGGCGTCACCGCCCCGGTGGCCGGGACCGGCCACCACCACCGGCTGGACCGGCTCCAGGCGATCGCCCTGGCCTCGCACGTGCGCACCCGCTCCGTCCGGCTGGACGGCACCTGGTGGCGGGACGACCTCGGCGCGATGGTCGGCTACCGCAAGGCCGGAGCGCCCGTCGCCCTGCTGCCGCTCGGCACCGGCTACGTGCTCGCCGAGGGCGGCGCCGTCACCCCGCTGACCCCGAAGCTCGCCGCCGAACTGCAGAACAAGGCCACCGTGCTGTACCGGCCGCTGCCCTCCGCCGTCCGGTCCGTCTCCGCCCTGCTCCGCTTCGGCCTGCGCAACAACCGCCAGGACCTGTGGATGTTCACCGGGATGGCCGCCCTGGTCGCGCTGATCGGGCTGCTCGTCCCGATCATGACCGGCGAGGTGCTGGGCACCTTCGTCGCCCATGCCCAGCGCAACCTGATCACCGAGGGCGCGCTGGTCGTGATCGGCTCCGCGATGGCCGTCGCCGCCCTCTCCATCGTGCAGAACATCGCCGTGCTGCGGATCGAGAGCCGCTCCACGGCCGCGATGCAGGTCGGCGTCTGGACCAGGCTGCTCTCGCTGCCCGCGCCGTTCTTCGCCAACTACTCCACCGGCGAACTCGGCACCACCGTGCTCGGCGTCAGCGCCGCCCAGGAGACCCTCTCCGGGATGATGACCACGGCGACCCTCGGGCTGCTGACCGGCCTCGCCAACCTCGTCCTGGTCTACTTCTACGACCTGCGCCTGGCCGGCCTGGCCACCCTGCTGGTGCTGGTCGGCGTGGGCGTCGGCCTGGCCGCCGGCCGGCTGGAGGTCCGCTGGCAGCGCCGGCTGTACTCCCACGAGCAGGCCACCTCCGCCCGGGTCTTCCAACTCCTGACCGCCGTGCCCAAGTTGCGGGTCACCGCCGCCGAGGACCGGGTGTTCGGGGTGTGGGCCGCCGAACTCGGCAAGGGCCGCGGCCTGGCCGCCTCCTCCCGCCGGGTGCAGAACGCCGTCACCACCTTCAACGCGGGCTTCCCGCTGGTCTGTTCGGTGGTGGTCTTCGGCGTGATCGCCGGGCCGCTGGACGGCGACGTCCCGGTGCCGGTCTTCCTGTCCTTCTTCACCGCCTTCAACCTGCTGATCGCCTCCAGCCTCCAGTTCACCTCCGCGGCCGTCACCGCCATGGGCGTGGTGCCGATGCTGGAACGGCTGCGGCCGATCCTGGAGGAGAAGCCCGAGGTCGACGACAGCAAGGCCGACCCGGGCGACCTCTCCGGGCGCCTCGGCCTCAGCCACGTGACCTTCCGCTACGGGGAGGACGGCCCGGCCGCCCTCCAGGACGTCACCCTCGCCATCGAGCCCGGCGAGTTCGTCGCCGTGGTCGGGCCGTCCGGCAGCGGCAAGTCCACCGTGCTGCGGCTGCTGCTCGGCTTCGAGCGCCCCGAGAGCGGCACCGTGCTCTACGACGGCCAGGACCTCGGCGAGCTGGAGGTCTCCGCGGTCCGGCGCCAGTGCGGGGTGGTCCTGCAGAACGGCGCCCTGCTCGCCGGGGACATCAAGGCCAACATCGTCGGCTCCACCAACCACACCCTGGACGACGCCTGGGCCGCCGCCGAGATGGCCGGCATCGACAAGGACATCGCCGCCATGCCGATGGGCATGAACACCGTCCTGTCCGAGGGCACCAGCACGCTCAGCGGCGGCCAGCGGCAGCGCCTGATGATCGCCCGGGCCCTCGTCTCCCGGCCCCGCATCGTCTTCTTCGACGAGGCCACCAGCGCCCTGGACAACCCGACCCAGCGGCTCGTCACCGAGTCCACCCGAAGACTCAACGCCACCCGGGTGGTGATCGCCCACCGACTGTCCACGGTCGCCGAGGCCGACCGGATCATCGTGATGGACCAGGGCCGGGTGGTGCAGCAGGGCCGGTACGAGGAGTTGTTGGCCGACCGGGACGGGCTGTTCGCCCGGCTGGCGAGCCGACAGATGTAGCAGTTGGACGGAGAAGAGAGAACGATGGAATACACCCTGCTCATTCACGGCGACGAGCGGGTCTGGAACGGACTGAGCGAGGCCGAGCAGGCCGAACTCGACGCCGCCCACGCGCGGTTCGGCCGCGCCCTGCACGACGCGGGGGTGACGGTGCGGTACGGCGGCGGCCTGCGCCGCAGTTGCAGCGCCCGCCTCGTCGTGCCCGGCGGCAACCCCGGCGGCCCGCAGACCCCGGTCTCGGACGGCCCCTACCGCGAGGGCCACGAGCACCTCGGCGGGCTCTGGGTGATCGACGTGGCCGACGAGGCCGAGGCGGTCGCCTGGGCCCGCTGGATGCCGGCCGCCCCCGGCGACCTGGTCGAGGTCCGCCCGGTCCGGGTGACCTGATCCCCTTCCGCCCCGGTCCGTACCGCGCCCCGTCGAGCAACTGCCGCCGGGGCGCGGCCCGTTGGGTCCGTGGACGGATCGTCAAGAAGTGCACCCGACAGTGCAATGGCTTGGCCAACCTTCCCCCTGATCCTCTTGCCCCGGTCATGACAGTCAGCTCAAGCTGTACTGCCACCCGCCAACGGCCGCCCCCACGGCCCTCGTTGGCGTGTGCGCTCCTGTTCGTCCCCTCACGAAGGAGCCACCATGCGCAGATTCCTGGTCCGCGTCGTCACCCTCGCGGCCGCCGCCACCTCGCTGGCCGCCCCCGCCGCCCCCAGCACCGCGGCAGCCGTCCAGGGGCTCGCCTTCCGCCCCCTCTCGTACAACACCAACGGCTACAACTGGGGCGGTTACGCCGCCCAGGGCAGCGGTTTCAGCTCGGTCGCGGCCTCCTGGACCGAGCCCGACGCGACCTGCAACTCCAGCAACGACCTCTACGCCCCGTGGGTCGGCATCGACGGGTACGGCTCCTCCAGCGTGGAGCAGACCGGCGTCGCGACCGACTGCTCCAGCGGCAGCCCGGTCGACCAGGCCTGGTACGAGATGTACCCGGCCGCCCCGGTCTACCTGAGCCTCAGCTCGTACCCGGTGTCGGCCGGCGACCACATCAGCGCCTCGGTGACCTACGCCGGCAGCAGCCGGTACACCCTCAAGCTGACCGACTCCTCCAAGGGCTGGACCTACACCACCACCAAGTCCACCAGCGCCCAGCGGACCAGCGCCGAGGTCATCATCGAGTCGCCGACCGGCGCCTACCCCGACTTCGGGACCCTGAACTTCACCTCGGCCACCGTCAACGGCAAGTCCCTCGGCTCCGCCGGCCCGGTCGCCCTCGACCCCAGCTCCAACGCCGGCTACGAGGCCACCACCGGCGGCCTCGGCTCCGGCGGCACCAGCTTCAGCGAGACCTTCCTCCAGGAGTAGCGCCCCCCGGTACCGGAGCGGGAAGTCGGTGGGGCCGACTTCCCGCTCCTCGGGCTTTCAGGCAGTGGCGACGGACCGCGGGGCGAGCTGCGCCACCACCGCGGCGGCGAGCGCCAGGCACCCGCCGACCACCATCACCGCGGACGGCGACCAGGCGTCGACGACCGCGCCGCCGGCCAGGGCGCCGAGCGAGATCGTGGCCTGGAAGGAGGACGTGAACACCACCGTGGCCGCCTCCGGCGCCTGCGGGGCCGCGCGGACGAACCAGCTCTGGACGCAGACCGGGACGGCGCCGTAGGCGAGGCCCCACACGACGAGCAGCGGCACCGCCCCCGTCAAGGACCTCCCGAAGGCCGGGAGCAGCAGGACGGCGGCCGCGAGCAGGCCGGTCGCGAGGGTGAGGGCGGCCCGGCTCCGGCCCGCCCGCAGTCCGCCGGCGAAGTTGCCCGCCACACCGGCGACCCCGTAGACCAGCAGGAGCGCGGAGACGGCCCCCGGCCCGGCGTGCGTCACGTCCTCCAGGAACGGCGTGACATAGGTGTACGTGCCGAAGTGGGCGGTCACCAGGAGGAGGGTGACGGCGAGGCCGGCGAGGACGGGCCCGGTGCGGAGCAGCCCGCACAGCACGGCGGGGCGGGTGGGCGTCTGCGGCGGCAGCGGGGGCAGGGTCACGGCGAGGGCGGCGGCCACGGCGAGGCTCAGCAGCGCCATGGCCGCGAACGCGGCCCGCCACCCGGCCAGGTGGCCGAGGAGGACCCCGGCGGGTACGCCGAGGACCGACCCCAGCGGGACCGCCGAGAAGATGACGGAGTTGGCCCGCCCCTGCCGCCGCACGCCGACCAGGCGCGGGGCGAGCCCGGCGCCGAGCGACCAGAACGCGCCGATGACGACCCCGAGCACCACCCGGGCGGTGAGCACCGCCCAGTAGCCGGGGGCGAGCGCGGTGAGGAGGCCGGCGAGGGCGAGGGCGAGCATGAGGCCGCAGAGCACCGCGCGCCGGTCGGCCCGCCGGACGGCGACCGTGACGGCCGGGGCGGCGACGGCCGCGACGGCGCCCGGCAGGGTCATCATCAGCCCGGCGGTGCCGTCCGAGATCCGGAAGGTGGCGCCGATCGGGGTGAGCAGGCCGACCGGCAGGATCTCGGTGGTGACGATGGCGAAGATCCCCGTCGTGACGGCGACGACGGCCGGCCAACCCCGTTCGGGCGCAGGGGCGGTGGCGGGCGGGGTGGGGTGGAGGGTGGTGGACACGCGACCAGTCCAGCAGCGGACCGGTCGCGGGGCTGGCGTGAATGCGACCTGGACGGTCGGGGGTTCGGGCGAGGACGGTTCAGGCGAGGTGGGCGGCGAGCAACTCGGCGCAGGCGTCGGGGCGTTCGAGCAGCGGGAGGTGGCCGGTCTCGGCCAGGGTCGCCAGCCGGCAGTCCGGGACGGTGTCGCGCAGCAGTCGGGCGTTGCGGGTGAAGGCGGGCATGTCCTCGTCGCCGAGGACGACCAGGGTGCGGGCGGTGATCCGGCGCAGGTCGTCCACCGTGTGCCGGTGGGCGGTGAGGGCGTCCATGGCGCGGTTGCCGAGTTCGGCCCAGCTGTGCCGGGCGACCACCTCCCGCAGGGCCGCGCGGAGTTCGGGGTGGCGCCGGGTGCCGGTGAAGATGTCCGGCGGGGACTGCATCCAGAGGTCGGCGAGCTGGTCGCCGGGGCCGACCATGCGGTGGAGCATGGACAGCTGCTGGTAGCGGACCCGGGCGGAGTCCTCGTTGGGGGTGCCGGCCAGGGTGGGGGCGGCGAGGACCAGGCGGTCGAGCGACCCGGGCTCCTGGAAGGCGAGTTGGAGGGCCGAGACGGAGCCGAAGGAGAGGCCGACCAGTCGGCGGGCGCCGGTGTCCGCCGCCACCTCGGCCAGTTGCCCGGCCAGGGCCGGGAGCGTCAGCCCCGGCAGGAGCGGGGCGGAGCCGCCGTGGCCGGGCAGGTCGACGCCGATGTGGGTGAAGCCGGGGAGGCGGTCCCACAGCGGCTGCCAGGTGGTGGAGTCCATGGTGTAGCCGTGGATCCACAGCACGGCCGGGCCGTCACCCTGGCGGTGGAGGTGCAGGTCAGTCGTCAAGTCGGGCTCCGAAGTCGGCGCAGAAGCGGCGGAAGGCGAGCACCGGCTCGTCGCGGGCGTCGTAGCGCGGGGTCATGGTGTGGTCCAGGTGCTCCCAGACCACCTTGTCCTCGGCGAGCGCCTTCTCACTGCCGCCGAGCAGGGCCGGCAGCGCCGCCCGCTGGTCCTCGCGCACGCCGATGGCGACCCGGGCGACGCAGCCGCCGTCCCCGGTCGGGACGGAGCCGGTGACGATGACCTGCCGGGTCTCGGGCGGGCCGAACTCGGTGACCACCACGTGGGGGCTGAACGCCTGGGCGTGGAAGCGCGGCTTGAAGTCCCAGCGGACCCGGCCGGTGCGCACCGCCTCCCAGCGGATCTCCTCCAGCGTGCGGGCGTCCTGCCAGGGCGAGGTCTGCATCAGGAACTCGCCCTCGATGACGAGCTCGCCGTGCTCGCCCGCCCGGGTGGCCATCCCCCGGTTGCCGGGGACGCCGTGCACGGCCTTGAAGTGGTCCGGGTCGAAGGCGTTCTCGACGACGTACTCGGGCGGCACCGCGACCGGCAGGGCGACGGCCGCGACCAGCGGGTACTCGTCCTGCCAGCCCCGGACCGCCCGCTCGAAGCCGCGGTCGCCGTCCGGGTGGTCGGAGAGCCGGACGAACACGGCGTCGCCCCACTCCAGCACCCGGTGCTCGGCGACGGACCAGTGCTTGGACGGGTCGCCGAGGCCGATCCGCTTGCCGTGGAAGGGGCAGACCACGCAGTCGCCCTCGCGCCGCCCGCCGTAGCCCAGGTGGGCGCCGCGGTGCGGGCAGTTGGCGTCCAGGACGCGGACCCGCCCGCCCTCGCGGACGGCGATCAGGCGGCGCGCTCCGATCGCCAACGGGGTGATGTCGTCGGCCAGTTCGGATCGGAAGGCCAGCAGGTACCAGCCGTGGTGCACGGTCATCGGGCTCACGTTCATCGGGTGGCGTTCATCGGAGTTCGTTCATCGGACGGCGCCCGTCGGAGTGCCTTGAGGACTTGTTCCGCGGCCCGCTCGCCGCTCGCCAGGGCGCCCTGCACCCAGGGCAGCTGCTCACCCGCGACGGTCGCCTCACCGGCGAGGAAGAGGGTGTCGTCGACCGGTTCGGCCCAGCGCCGGGCGGCGTCCTCCAGCCCGGCCCGGGGGGCGGTGAACGCCCCTCCCGCGTACGGGTCCTGGCCCCAGTCGGCGACCGCGGTGTCCAGGACGGCGGCGCCGGACGTCCAGGGCAGGGCGGTGGCGAGCAGGGCGGCCAGGGCCGTGCGGTCGGCGACGGCCGCGCGCAGCGACGCGGCGGCCCCCGCCTTGGCGACCACCAGCACCTCGGGGCGCCCGGCGGCGCAGCGGGTGAAGCCGGTGCGGCCGTCCACATCGAAGACGATCACGGTGTCGGGCGCGGGCCGGTCCAGGGTGACCACGGCGCAGCAGCCGTCCCCGGCGGGCAGCCCGGCGGCGGCGGCGAGCTTGGCCGCGGGCAGCCCGGCGATGCCGCCGAGGGCGGCCGGGGGGACGGTGAGGACGACGGCGCGGGCGACCGCGCCCCCGGCGTCCGTCCGTACCGTGGCCCGGCCCGGCTCGTACGACAACTCCCGCACCACCGAGCCGAGTCGGACGTCCAGGCCGTCGGCGAGCCGTTCGGTCAGCCGGGCGAAGCCGCCGTCGACGGCGTACTCGCCCTCGCCGGCGGTGTCCCCGCGGTGCGCGGCGGCGACCCCGGCGGCGCTGAGCCGCTCCGGGTCGGTGGCCCAGTTCTGCCGGAACCACTCGGTGGCGGCCGCGGCCTCGGCGCCGGTGCTGCCGCACGCGCGCAGCCAGCTGCCGACGGACAGGCCGGTGACGCCGGGGGTGCGCCGCAGCGCCGCCTCCAGCAGCCAGGGTGCGCGGCGGCCGGCGCTCAGCGCGCCCATCGACCGCTCGGCGCCGTCCTCGACGATCCGGGCGGTGACCCGGCGCGGGACGGCGCCGGTGCTCCCCGGTCCGAGCAGCTCGTGCACCGGGTTCCGGTCCCCGTGCACGACCTGGGCGCCGAGTTCCAGCGGCGGGCCGCCGTTCCCGGGCCGGAAGGTGTGGATCCGCCCGCCGAGCCGTTCCCGGGCCTCGTGCACCACGACCCGCAGACCCGCCCGGGACAGCAGTCGGGCGCAGGTGAGGCCGGACGCCCCGGCGCCGACCACGATGACGTCGTAGGTGGTCACAGCGCTGCTCCGAGCTCGATCGGGAGGGCCCGCAGTCGGCGGGGGACGAGGCTCTGGTCCCAGTCCGGGGCGCCGTCCGGGCCGCGCAGGGCCGGGAAGCGGCGGACCAGCCGGGGCAGCAGCAGGGCGGCGGTCTGCCGGACCAGCGGGGCGGCCAGGCAGAAGTGCGGGCCGCCGCCGAAGCCGAGGTGGGGGTTGGGGCTGCGGTCGAGGCGGAGCTCGTCCGGGTCGGCGAAGACCTCCGGGTCGCGGTTGGCGGCGGTGAGCACCGCGAGGACCCGGGCGCCGGGCGGCAGCACGCCGCCGGCCAGTTCGACCCGGTCGGTGGTGACCCGGGCGGTGAACGGGATCGGGGCCTCCAGCCGGAGCAGTTCGTCCACCGCGAGGCGGGCGAGGTCCTCGTCGGCGGCGGCGAGCCGGGCGACGGCCGGGCGGTCGGGCAGCAGCAGGTGCAGCGCGTTGCCGATGAACTCGGCGAGCGGCTGCCAGCCGCCGATCACGGCGAGGTTGAGGACGCCGAGCATCTCGGCGCGGCTGAGCCGGTCGTCGGCGGCCAGGGCGGCCAGCGGGACGTCCCGGTCCCGGACCCGGCCGGTGTGCCCGTCCAGGTAGTGGGTGAGCGCGGTGGCGGCGCTGCGGCCGAGGGCGGCGCGGGCCGGGGGCACCATCGGGTCGAGGTTGACGGAGGCGGCTCGGGCGAGCGCCTCGAAGCGCCGCAGCTCCGCCGCGGGCAGGCCGAACAGCCGCGCGTACACGGCGGTGGCGAGCGGCCGGCCGAGGTCGGCGACGGCGTCCACCCGCCCGCCGGCCGGCAGCCGGTCGAGCAGCGCGTCCACGTCCTCGGCGAGCCCGTCGGCGAGGGAGCGGACGGCCGCCGGCCCCAGGAGCAGCGCCCCCGGGGCCCGGAGCCGCTGGTGGTCCGGCGGGTCGGTGGTGAGCATGGACGGCGGCAGGGCGTCGTCGCGGGCGCGTTCCCGCTGGCCCTGGGCGGCGGAGAAGCGCGGGTCGCGCAGCACCGTCGCGCAGTCGGCGTGCGCGGTGACCAGCCAGAGCCGGGACGCCGGGTCGTGGTGGACCGGGTCGTTGGCCCGGAGCCACCGGTACGCCGGGTGCGGGTTCGCCCGCCCGGCGGGGGCGAACGGGTGGATCAGGTGGTCCGGCAGGCGCACCGGTGCCGTCGTCATGTTCCAGCTCCGAGGGGTCTCAGCGGACCTTGGGTCCGCGCCAGCGGAAGGAGAAGGCGGTCAGCACCAGGCCGGCCAGCGACCAGGCGACCAGGACCATCGCGATGTGGCCCAGTTCCCAGTTCCCGGCGGGCTCCACGGCGGTGAAGGAGTCCGGCAGGAAGACCGAGCGGAAGCCCTGGGCCATCCACTTGACCGGGAAGAACGCCGCCACCGTCTGCATCCAGGCGGGGAGTTGGCCGAACGGGAAGAAGACGCCGGAGATGAACTGCAGCACCATGAAGACCGGGGTGACGATCGCCGCCGCGGACCGGCTGTTGGGGATCAGCGCCGAGTAGGCGGCGCCGGCCATCGCACAGGCGACCGTGCCGAGCGCGAGGTCCCAGCCGAGGGTGAACCAGCGTTCCGGGGTGCTGGGCAGCGGCAGCCCGAACAGGGCCAGCGCGATGCCGATCAGCAGCACGGCCTCCAGCGCGGTGGTGACGATGACCCGCACCAGCTTGCCGACGAAGTACGCCGACTTGGGCATCGGGGTCATCGCGAGCCGGCGGACGGTTCCGGTGTCGCGCTCGATCGCGATGTTGATCGCGAGGCCGGAGAAGGAGGTGCTCATCACGCCGGCGGCGATGATGCCGGCCATGAACACCTGCTTGAGGTCGGTGTCGGTGCCGGCCACCTTCCCGGAGAAGATCGAGCCGAAGACGAACAGCAGGATCACCGGGAACATCAGGGTGAAGACCAGCGACTGCTTGTTCCGGAAGAACGCCCGCAGTTCGACCTTGGAACGGGCCGCGGAGGCCCGCCAGACGCCGGGCATCCGTCCGGCGCGCCGGGCTCCGTCGCGGGCCGGCGCGGCGACGGGGGTCTGGGTGAGGGTCATCGGGTCCCCGTCTCGGAGATCAGCTGGCTGTTGTCCGCGCCGCGGTCGGTGCCGTCGGCGTGCTCCCTGATCAGGTCCAGGTACACGTCCTCCAGGGTCGGCCGGTGCACCCGCAGTTCGGGCAGCTCGCCCACCCCTGCCCGGTGCGCCCACGGGACCAGGGCCGCGAGCAGCGCGGTCGGGGCGTGGGTGCCGATCCTGAGCACGCCGTCCGCGCCCACCGGGGCCGGGTCGGCCCCGGGTGGCAACGACGGCAGCGCGCGGCCGGCCAGCTCCGGCGGAATCCGGAAGGAGACCGTGGTCGGAGTCTGCGTTCGGCCGCCGAACTCGGCCAGCGGCCCGCACTGGACCACCCGGCCGGCGACGATCACCGCGGCGCGCTCGCACAGCGCCTCGGCCTCGTCGAGGTAGTGCGTGGTGAGCACGGTGGTACGACCGCGCTCGGAGAAGTAGCGGACCAGGTCCCAGGCCTCCCGGCGAGCCACCGGGTCCAACCCGGTGGTGGGTTCGTCGAGGAAGATCAGGTCCGGGTCGCCGACGATGCCCACCGCGACGTCGAGCCGACGGGCCTGTCCCCCGGAGAGGTCGGTGCTCTGCTTCTTCTCGTGCTTGCCCAGTCCGACCATGTCGATGACCTGGCCGACCGGGAGCGGGTTCGGGTAGAACGCCGCGAAGTGCTCGACCACCTCACGGACCGTCAGGTCCGAGTAGGCACCGGTGGTCTGCGGGACCACTCCGATCCTGGCGCGCCAGTCGCGCCGGTCCTCGGCCGGGTCGCAGCCGAGGACCCGCACGTCACCGCCGGTTCGCTGGCGGACGCCCTCCAGGATTTCGACGGTCGTCGTCTTGCCCGCGCCGTTCGGCCCGAGCAGGGCGAAGACCTCACCCTGGTGGATGTCCAGATCCAGACCCTGGACCGCGTGCCAGTCGCCGTAGCTCTTGCGAAGGCCGCGGACTGAGACGGGGTGTTCCCCGACGGCAGTCGCCACTGTGGATCGCTCCTTGGTGGGGTGATCAGGTCGGCCTGGTCATCAGGTCGACCGGCCGGGCACCTTGCCCGGCTTGCGGGTTTCCCGGCTGGATCAGGTGCAGCAGCAGCACGGGCAGCAGCAGGAGTTGCCGCCGGCCGCGATGTCCGACAGGTCGCCCTCGCTGAGCTCGGCGGTGTCGATCTGCGGGGTCTCCGGGATGTGGAACTCGTAACGGCCGGTCGCCAGACCGATCTCGTACAGCTCGACCTGCACCTCGAGGTTGCCCTCCTGCTCGCCCTCGGCGGCAGTCTGGACGATGACGATCTCGGCGTCGGCCGGGAGCTCCAGGCCGGCCTCGGCGAGGGCGGCGCGGGCGTCGGTCCGCAGGCGGGCCGCGTACTCCTCGCTCGACCAGGCGCTGATCAGGGCGCGGGTGTAGCCGTTGACGAACTCGGCCCGCTTCCTCTGGTCCAAAGCCATGAGAATTTCCTTTTCTCTGGATTCCGGTTGGTCGTCGGCAGGCCTCGGCACTTCCGTGCTTCCCGGCGCTGCCGACGAATGAAGAATGACACGGCCGCAATGGGCCGCCAAGACCTCACTTCCGGTGCCCGGACTAAGTATTGAGCACGTGCGGCGGGTGCGGTAGATTTCAGGCGTCCCGCGCCCTTGAATACGCATCAGAATACGTATCGACATACGCATCCGAATGCGTACGGGGAATTCAGCGGGAAATACGTACGTATGTGTTCGCCGGGCGCGTACGCATTCCGGAAGTCCCGGGTGAGCACCGAGAGGAAACACGGGGGTGGTCCGCACCGTGCCTACGCACACCGTCCCGCCAGGCCCTGCCGACGACATCGACATGGCGCTGATGAGGGAGTCGCCGCTCGACTTCATCACCGGCCTGGCCCGCACCTACGGCGACGTCACCCGGCACCGCGCCGACGGCGACACCGTCTACCTGCTCAACCGGCCCGAGTACGCCCGACACGTCCTCAAGGACAACGGCGCCAACTACACGAAGGAGGGCACCCCGGACGACGCCATGCTGCGCCCGCTGCTCGGCAACGGGCTGCTGACCAGCAACGGCGCCGACTGGGCCCGCCAACGGCACCTCACCGCGCCCGCGTTCCGCCCCAGCGCCGTCCGCACCTTCGACGGCATCGTCACCGACGCCACCGCGCAGATGCTGGAGCGCTGGCGGCCCGCCGTCGAGGCCGGCACCCCGCTGGAGGTGGACCAGCACCTCACCGCGCTCACCCTCGGCATCCTCACCCACGCCATCCTGGGCGCCGACATCGACGGCATCGGCGAGGGCTTCGCCCGCGCGGTGGACGCCGTCAACCGCTGCATCGGCCACTACGTACCGACCCCGGACCCGGACCCGGCCGACACCGCCCGCCGGTACGCCGACTTCGGCCGCGCCCGGGTGTTCCTCAACACCGTCACCCGCACCCTGATCGCCGCCCGCCGCGCGGGCGGGGGCAGCGCGGGGGCGAGCGGCGACCTGCTGGACACCCTGATGTCCAGCCACCACCTGGTCTCCGACGAGGACCTCCGCGACCAGGTGCTGACCATCGTGATGGCCGGCCACGAGACCACCGCCAAGTCCCTGACCTGGACCCTCCACCTGCTCGACCGCCACCCCGAGGAGCTGGCCAAGGTCCAGGAGGAGGTCGACCGCGTCCTCGGCGGCCGCCCGCCGACCGCCGCCGACCTGGCCGCGCTCCCGGCCTGCCGGCGGGCGATCCAGGAGGCCATGCGGCTCTACCCGCCGGTCTGGCTGATCTCCCGCCGGGCCGTCGGGTCCGACGTCATCGGCGGGTACCACGTCGAGCCCGGCACCCTGGTGTGCGTCAGCCAGTGGGTGCTGCACCGCCACCCCGAGTACTGGGACCGGCCGGACGCGTACCTCCCGGACCGCTTCGACGGCGCCGACATGCCCAGCCACCTCTACCTGCCGTTCGGCGGCGGCGACCGGATCTGCGTCGGCCAGCACTTCGCGATGCTGGAGGCCGTCCTGGTGCTCGCCTCCCTGCTCCAGTCCGTCCGGCTGGAGCTGGTCGAGGGCTTCCCGGTCGAACCCGAGGCCCTGGTCACCCTCCGCCCGAAGCACGGCATGACGATGATCGCGAGGCCCCGATGAGCACCTCCGTACGACCGGTCGGCGGTTCCTACGACCCCGCCCGCACCACCGGCGGCGGCCTCGCCGCCGAACTCGACCGGCTGGAGGCGCAGGCCGCGCTCTCCTTCCCCGAGGAACTGCGCATCCTGCGCGAACTCGGCCTCCCCTCGGGCCGCACGGTGCTCGAACTCGGCGCCGGGCCGGGCGCGGTGACCCGCCGGCTGCGCGCCGCGCTGCCCGCCGGCACCGAACTGATCGCCGCCGACATCGACGGCGAACTGCTCGCCCACGCGGCCGGCCCCGGGGTGACCCTGCTGGTCGCCGACGGCGCCGACCTGCCGCTGCCGGACGCGAGCGTGGACTTCGTGCTGCTGCGCTACGTCCTCCAGCACGTGCCCGACCCGGTCGCGGTGCTCGCCGAGGTCCGCCGGGTGCTGCGCCCCGGCGGCACCGTCGCCGTCACCGAGGTCGACTCCGCGCTGTGGGGCGCCGCCGAGCCCTCGTACCCCGAACTCGCGGGCGTGCACGCCAAGATGGCCGCCGCCCAGCGGGCCGACGGCGGCGACCGCTCGATCGGGCGCCGGCTCCCCCGGCTGCTGCGCGCGGCCGGCTTCGAACAGCCGGTGCTGCGCCCCTTCGCCACCACCAACGACGACCACCCGACCGACGCCTTCGCCCCGCAGCTCGGCCCGCGGCGCCTGGAGCCGCTGGTCGCCCGGGGCGTCCTCTCGCTGGCCGAACTCGCCCTCGCGGCGGACCGCTGGAACCGCTTCCGGTCGGACCCCGACGCCTGGGTGATGCTGCTCGGCCTCACCGCCGCCGCGACCGCACCCGCGGGCCGCGGACCGCAGGAAACCGCCTGACCGCAGGAAACCGCCCGACCGCACCACACCCCTCCCGGAAACCGGAAAGGACCACCTCCATGCACCCCAAGGTGAAGATCTTCATCACCATCTTCTGCTACATCAGCGCCGTCGCCGGCCTGGTCACCGCCGTGATGGACGCCAGCCACAAGCCCGCCGACACCACCTCCGCGGTGGTCGCCGGCGTGCTCGGGGTCGCCTTCCTGCTGGGCGGCCTGGCGCTGACCCGGAAGCCGCGCTACTGACGATGGCACCCGGTGGCTTAGCAGCGGGAAAGGGTCGGGGGGTGGGGCTTCGAAAAGCCCCACCC